>NZ_CP111055.1 GCF_026250525.1 Chondrinema litorale | reverse complement strand
CGGATTAGTCATCAAGGATATTGGTTTTCGTTTACCAGCCTGCTGGTTTATTTGCCTGAGTATCATTTATCTATTGGAGTGCTAAATAACTATGCTATAGGTAACTATAAGGTAGCCCATGAAATAGCTTCCTATTATATTCCTGCGACCCCTATAATAAATCAAGTGGTGAAAGAAGATTCAGTGGAGGCGGTTTTGCCAGAAGCTCTGGAAGATTATATTGGCACTTATAAAATTAATCCCACTAATTATGTGGCAATTATGCAAAAAGGAAAAGAACTATGGATGCAGCAAACCAGTGATTATCCACTATTAATGACAGCTATAGGAAATGATAAATTTATTGTAAAAGATAATAGAGATCAACTAATGACTTTTCATAGAAATGAGTTGAATCAGGTAACACACATTACTGTGAATGGAAAGGAGTGTCCCTTGATGGATAAAAATCATTACGACCCAGATACTCTGCAAGAGTATGCAGGAGATTATCGAGGAGAAGATATAAAAACCATTTACTCTATAGTTTATATAAATGATACATTAAAACTAGGTCATATTCGAATGGGGAAATTAAGTCTACAAAATATCTGGGATGATGATTTCCAAATTTTAGGAGGAAACAGATGGTTTGCAAGCGCTTTAGAATTTATTCGGGATGATTGTGGAGAAATCACAGGATTTAATCTATCTGAACACAGGTTTTTAAAAGTAAAAAAGAATTAAGATTTTAAGTATCTAGAATAAAAAAACAATTTTTTAAGAATATAATGGGCTATTATGTTAAACTATTAATCACTTCCTATTTTATTCAAAAAATTAACTATTATAATCTATTTTGAGTAATAATAAAATATAAATTCATTATAAATGAAATTTAAACATTTTATTCTGATTAATTCTATTTTACAATAAAATTCAAATTATATAATACATATCGCATTCAAACAAAGAGTAATCTCAAAATAGCAAAATTAAAATTATTAACTAATTTATAGGAGCGTGGTTTTGTCTGTAATTAAACTATTTATATCTGTTTCATATTTAATAATCGGTGCTATTTTAAATCATAATGGATAAACCAGTTTTAAATTTATTTTTTCATGAAAAATTTTTAATTTGGATTTGAAAATGAATGATTAGCAAATGTATAAAACTGGAATTATTGATGAGAAGATTATAAAAAACATTACAAAAGGAGATGTTTTTGCATTTAAAATTTTATATCATTTTTTTTATCCAAAAGTATATACTTTTATAAAAAAGCATCTTCATAATCCTGAAGATTCTGAAGAACTTACTCAAGATTTATTCTTAAAAATCTGGGAAAGTAGAGAAAGAATCAATACTTCTCATCCAATAGATGGTTACATCTTTAAAATAGCCAAAAATTCTTTGATTGATTTTTACAGGAAAAAGAAGTCTGTTAATGTATCAATTGAAAAAATTAATACTATTCCTTATCAAGAAATTGACCCAGCAAGTCAACTTTATAACAAAGAATTGACGAATTTCTTAAATCATGTGATTGAAACTCTTCCTCCCAAAAGAAAAGAAATATACTTATTAAGTAGAGAAGAAGGACTTACTTATATTCAAATTGCTCATCAACTAGGTATTTCAGTTAAAACAGTTGAGACTCAAATTAGTCTAGCATTGAAAGCAATAAAGCAAAAAATAAGATATAATACGGATATGATTTTAGTAGTCGCACTTATTCTTAAAAATTTTTTCTAAAAATTTCAATTGTCTTTCAGGGTACATTTATTTTATCTCGTATTAGTATATAAATATGCTAAGGTACAACATCAGGAAGATAAATATTCGTAATAAATGGAAGATAAAATACAAGATAAAAGAAAGCTTCTCAGAAAATATTATGATCAAACTTGTACCAAAGAAGAAGAACTTCAGGTAATTGAATTGTTGAGTAATCTAGAAAATGATATAGTATTACAGACAATACTTAAAGAAGAATGGGAGAAAATACCTGAAAATATCGTGCTTGAGTCAGATACAAGTATACAATGGGAAAATTGGATAAAAAAAGCAAAAGTAGATACAAGCTCAAATAAAATTACACTAACAGCTAATTCAACAAGCCAATCGAGTAAATATTTTGTGAAATTGTTAAAATGGGCAGCAGTTCTTTTCCCCCTAATTGCACTTTACGTTTTATACTCTTATGAGTCAGGAGATTATTTTAATAAAAGCCAACAGCTAAGTCAAAAAATTGAATGGATTGTAAAGGAGACTACAAAGGGGCAAAAATTAACATTCACTTTACCTGATGGTACATCTGTCAAAATGAACTCATCTTCACACTTGAGTTTTTCTAAGAACTTTTTAAAAGATGATGCCCGAATCGTTAAACTAAATGGGGAAGCTTTTTTTGAGGTAACAAAAATGAAAGGACTGCCATTTATTGTAGAATCACAAAATATGAAAACTACAGTCTTGGGCACATCTTTCGGAGTAAAAAGCTATAGTTATAACAAAGTACAACATGTAGCAGTGTTGGAAGGAAAGGTAAAGGTTGAGCAAAAAGAGCCATTTGGTAATAAAGCAATATTTCTTGTTAAAGATCAGATGGTGTCCTTAAAAAGTACTCAAGGGAAAGATCATTTTTTAGATATAGCATCTTTTTCAAAAGAATCAGTATTGGGTTGGAAAGATGGTTTATTGGTATTTAAAGATCAGCCTTTAAAAGATTTAATTCTTTTATTAGAAGAATGGTATGGTGTAGAGTTTATAGTTACAGATGATATTCCTATTAATAAAAAATTCACTGGTACTTTTAAAAATAAGCCTCTGTCAAAAGTTCTAGATGGTATAGGGTTTTCATCTAGATTCAGCTATACCATAAAAGGAAACAAAGTTTATGTTAAACCAAAATCTTGATTATATGGAAAACAACTTTTTATGATTTTTTGCTAAGTAAAAAATTTTGCGCCCATTAATGATTGGGGAATCGGTTTGGGCACAAAATAGAATTAAATTATTTATTTAAAACCACTTAAAAATATGAATTTGAAATTACTAAGACAAATTGTACTCATGTCTAAGATGACCTTTTATGGATTATGTTTACAGTGCTTTCTTTTTAGTCTTTCTATGGCAAATGATGGACATGCTCAAAAAAAGAAGTTAAATGAGATTTACTTATCTGTTAAGTTTAATGAGGCTTCTGTAAGTAATGTGATAAGGAAATTAGAAAAAGAAACAGACTTCTCTTTTTCATATTTTAAAGAGGATATTCCATTAAAGAAAGTAGTAAGCCTCAATGCTAATAATATTTCAATGAGAGATTTGCTCAAAGAAGTTTCTAAGCAAACTCGAATTAATTTTAAGAGGATTGATGAAAATATTTATTTGCTTCCAAAGTCAGATAATCAAACCAATGAAGTTGAAGAAATCATAAATGATGAATTACTGCAACAAGTTAGAATCACAGGAAAAGTAACAAGTGCAGAAGATGGGGAGCCACTTCCTGGAGTAAGTATTATTGTGAAAGGTACTGCGACAGGCACTACTACTAATTTCGATGGTGAATTTAGCATTTCTGTAAACTCTAATGATGTTCTGGTATTTAGTTTCATAGGTTATAAAACATTTGAAATAGAAGTTAATAATCAAACAGTGATTGATGTATCACTTGAAATGGATCTAGAACAGCTTGAAGAAGTTGTGGTGGTTGGTTATGGTACTGCTAAAAGAAAAGACATTACAGGTTCTATCGTAAGTAAAAACCTCGAAAACTCTCCAGAAGCAAACTTACCTACTACTAATGTGCTGCAAAATATGAGAGGAATGGGAGGTGTAAACGTAGGTATTCAAAACTCACCAGGCTCTAATCCTAGTATTATTATTAGAGGGCAAAATTCTATTAATGGTTCTAACTCACCACTAATAGTGCTTGATGGAATTATTTATTTAGGAAATTTATCTTATATAAATCCACAGGATATTGCTACTATAGATGTTTTAAAAGATGCATCTGCAACTGCTGTTTATGGATCGAGAGCTGCCAATGGGGTAATCGTAATTACTACTAAGAAAGGAAAAACCGGAAAACCAATTATCTCTTACAATGCCTCAGCCGGTGTAAACACTTGGCAGAATAAGTTTGATATGATGGGTCTAGAAAGATATAAAGAAAAATATGCTGCACAACAAGAGTTAGCTTCTGTAGACGATATTATTTTTGATGATGAGACCTCTAACGAATACCTTGCACAAGGTGTAGACACAGATTGGATGGACCTTATTTCTAGAAATGGATTCTTTCAAGATCATCAAATTTCAGTTTCAGGAAGCGCAGATCGGTTCAATTACTATTTCTCTGGTGGTTACAACAACTCTAAAGGGGTAATTGTGGGAGATAATTTTGAGAGAATTGCTGTGAGCTCTAAACTAGATGCAAACATTACCGACTGGTTACAAGTAGGAATTGATGGAGCATATAATCGTGCAGATTATTCTGGTATTAGTGCAAGTGTGCCTTTAGCTACTGAATCAACTCCATTTAGTTATCCTTATCGCTACGATGGTATGCCATTTAATGTAAATCAAGCAAATAGTACACAACTAGAAAGATGGCCCAAAAGTCAATCGGTACAAAATCCACTTTGGGGTACAGATGGAACTATAGACGATGTAAATGTAAATAATTTCTTTAGGTTAGCAACTTATGCTAATATTGATATTCCTCAAATAGAAGGACTATCATATAGACTTAACTATGCAATTTATACAAATATTAGAAATCAAAATCGATTTACTTACGAAGATTATTATATACAAGAAGCCTCAAGCGGATATTATATAGAAAGGTACGATGATGCTGAAATTCAAAAGCTATTATCACAAGCAAACGGATATAATGCAACACGAGTAGATTATAACTATGTAGTAGATAATATTGTAAGTTATAAAAAACAATTGGGTAACCATTTCTTTAATGCAACATTGGTAGCAACAAGAGATTTTACTTCGATAAAAGAATCGAGAATAAATGGCAACGACTTTTCTGTAGCTGGTAATACTTCTTTGGGTTTCGAAGGCATCCAAAAAGCAAATAATTTAATTTATACCAATAATTTATCCGAAAGAGCCAACATCGGATATTTGGGTAGATTGAGCTACACTTATAATGATAAATACAGCCTAACTGGTTCAGTTCGAAGAGATGGAGCTTCGGTATTTGGTCAAGATAGAAAATGGGGTACCTTCTCTTCTGTAGGGGTATCTTGGACATTGTCTGAAGAAGAATTCTTAAGTGGTAACAACATTATCGATTACCTAAAAGTAAAAGCCTCTTATGGTAAAAATGGTAATCAAGGAGTTGACCCTTATTCTACACTGGCAAGAGTTTCAAGTGGAAGCGATGGCGGTATTCGCTATGAATTTGGTGATAATCCTTCCAATGTATTGTATGGTATTGCCTTGTCAAATCTTGCAAATGATGCATTAGGTTGGGAAGAAACTACTTCCTTTAATGGAGGCTTTTCTTCGGCTTTATTTAAGAGTAGGGTTTTTCTTGATTTAGATTTTTATTTTTCTAAAACAACTGATCAGATTTTTACCCGTGGTATCCCAATTATGACTGGTTTCTCTTCAATTATTACCAGTTTGGGTCAAGTAAATAACAGAGGATATGAAATTAACTTGCGAACAGTAAACATCGAAAAAAATGATTTTAGTTGGGAGTCAAGTATTGTACTATGGAAAAATAGAAATATAGTTGAAAGCTTATATGGCGATGACAATGATGGTGATGGAGTAGAAGATGATGATATAGCCAATAGTCTTTTTATAGGAAAATCTCTGGGAGCAATATATGGTTATGAATACATTGGAGTAGTTCAAGAAGATGATACAGATTATATTGAAAATACAGGTGCAGTTCCTGGTGATCCAATGTTCCGCGATTTAAATGGAGATGGACTTATTGATGCAGATAACGATCGCAAGGTTTTAGGATTTAGGAAACCAAATGCTAGTTTAAATATTTCAAATACTTTGAGGTATAAAAACTTTACATTTTA
This sequence comes from Chondrinema litorale, assembly GCF_026250525.1. Classification (GTDB taxonomy): domain Bacteria; phylum Bacteroidota; class Bacteroidia; order Cytophagales; family Flammeovirgaceae; genus Chondrinema; species Chondrinema litorale. The sequence continues at coordinate 170,297 of NZ_CP111055.1, read as the reverse complement.
TACATTAATAACAAGTATAATGGGAGGTGGTAAAGATAATTTCTACTTAAGAGAAAACCCACTGCATAATTCGTTTAGAAGTAGATTTGATACAAACGAAGTAGATCATGATTGGTGGACACCTGAAAACCAAAGCTCAGAATACCTTCGCCCTAACTATGTAGGCAACCGCTATTTAGGCTTACAATCTCGCGGTTTTGTACGTATTCAAGATGTTTCATTATCTTATAAATTGCCTCAAAATGTTATAGATAAACTTGGTTTGCAAAGATTAGAAGTTTTTGGTAGTGCAAGAAATCTATATGTATTTTCAGGTTGGTTTGGAGGAGGTGATCCAGAATTCGAATCAGAAGATGGAAATACAATCGGTATTAGACCTTTCGACAATGTAAACCCAGTACCAACAACATTTACATTTGGTCTTAAATCAAGCTTTTAATCATTTTTTTGATATAAAAATATTGGACTATGAAATCTCATAAAATAATATATTTCTTAATTTTATTATTGTTCCCAGTGATAGGCTGTGACGATGAAGAATTTTTAACAGAAGAGCCTAAATCATTCAACACAGTAGATAACATATTTACTTCTTCAGCACAAGTAGATCAACTCCTAATTACCCTGTATAGAGATTACAGAAGCTTTCGAGTTTTTAACTGGCAAAGTAAAGGGCATGGTACAGATGTATTTGACTCGCCGCAGTTCCGAATAAACGATAGTTTTAGTGATTACAGTCGTATAAATGCGCAGTCTGGGCAATTTAGTAATTTTTATAACTATTATTACCAATTAATTTCTAGAGCAAATACAGCTATAGAAGTAGCTAATAGAGAAAGTATTAATTGGAATAATGATGACGAAAGATTATATGCAATTGCACAAGCAAGATTTTTTAGAGCTTATGCTTATGGTTCTTTAGCAGAATTATTTGGTGGTGTACCCTTGGTAACTGAAGTAATTACAGAACCTAAATTCGATTTTGTTAGATCAACTAGAGCCGAGACTTATCAGTTTGCAGTAGACGAATTAGAAAGTATATTAACCGATTTACCAGAAACTACAACTCAAATTGGTAGAGTAGTTAGAGGTGCAGCACAGCATTATTTAACTGAATTTTATTTAGGCTTAGGCATTGAAACATCAAACGATTCTAATTATGATCAAGCAATAGCTCATGCGTCAGATCTAATTGATGGAGGTATGTATGCATTGATGACAGAGCGTTTTGGAGCAAGAATGGATGAGGCTGATAAAGATGTTTGGTGGGATTTATTCCGTATTAATAATACAAATTATGCGGATGGAAACACCGAAAGTATATGGACAATACAAATTGATTTTGATGCATATCTAGCTGAAGATGGAAATGCTGTGTTAGATTATCCAAGAAATTTTATGCCTGTGTATAGAGCAATTCCTGGAGTTACTGGAGTTGCAGAAGACGTAGGAGGTCGTGGTGTTGCTTTTATAGCGCCAACTGAATATGTTACCGATCTTATTTGGGATGAAACCATATCAGAAAACGACCAAAGAAATGCAGAACATAATATCAGACGCACCATATTGTATAATGATCCTAGCTATCCAGAAGATAACCCTGGTTCATTAATAGGGCAAGAAGTACCTCAGTCTGAAATAGATGCAGCAAATGCAGGCAATGGTTGGATTTATCCTATTTTCGAGAAGTTGACCACCGATCAATTTGTTGGTTTAGATGAAGGACAAAACAGAAGTAACCTTTTCCGTGATGATTATGCGATACGTCTAGCAGAAACTATTCTTTTAAGAGCCGAAGCTTATTTTAGAAAAGGAAATACGCAAGCGGCTGCTGATGATATCAATAAAATTAGGAGTAGAGCTCAATGCACTTATTTGGTAAGTGCTGGTGAAGTGGATATAGATTTTATTCTAGATGAAAGAGCAAGAGAGTTACTGGCAGAAGAAAGCCGTTGGCACACTTTGTTAAGAATGGGAGGAACAGTAGCTGTAGATCGAATTCGTGAATATGGTTTACATCCTCATGCCGCAGCAACACTTACATTCGATTATAATTTATGGCCTATTCCACAAACTGTAATCGATAGAAATTCAGGTGCAGTTTTGGAACAAAATCCTGGTTGGGTTGGTCGTTAAGTTAAATTTTATATTGATTCTGCTTTTTTTGATGAAAAGAAGTAGAATCAATATCCTTACAAAGAAGATAGATTAATTATTAGAATAGCCAAATACACTTGCTGATCAAACATCTAGCTCATACAACACTATGCGAAAAATTATACTTTTATTAACTTTTATTCTTTTTGCTTTTATCAATGCAAAATCCCAAGTTGATTACAAATACCTTAAAGAAAATTTCAAAAATCCAGATGCAATATATGGTGTAAATTGCTGGTGGTGGTGGTTAAATGGCAATGTAAATAAAGCTGCCATTACAAAAGATTTGGAAGCCATGAAATCAAAAAGCTTTCAAGGAGCAATGATTTTTGATGCTGGTGGACACAACCAGAGAAGCAATAAAGAAATTCCTGCAGGACCTTTATTTGGATCAGAAGAGTGGAATAAACTTTTTGTATTCGCATTAGATGAAGCTAAGAGACTTGGTCTTACAATTGGTTTTAACATTCAGAGTGGATGGAATTTAGGAGGGCCAAGAGTAGCACCAAAATATGCAGCTAAACAACTTACATACACTGAAACTAAAATAGAGGGAGAACAAAAAATAAGTTTGCAATTAGAAGTGCCTGAATCCAGAAAAGGTTTTTATGAAGACATCGTGGTGTTGGCACTTCCTTTAGATGAAAAAAACAAAACAGATAAAAGCATTACTAATCTTGATTTAAAACTTGGCTTTCATGAGCTTGGGGGATCAGCTCCAGATACTCGGTTTTTATTAGACAATAACTCACAAGAAATACAAACTAAAGACAAAGAAACCTATATTCTTGAAACAAATGATATTATAGACTTATCATCATTTATGAATGATGCTGGGCAATTAAATTGGGATGCTCCAAAAGGAGAATGGGCAATTCTTAGAATCGGTTATACCTGTACTGACTCAGAGGTATCGACATCTAGTGGCGAATGGCAAGGTGATGTACTCGATTATATGAGTAAAGATGCTTTCGATTTTTATTGGAAAGATGTAGTAGAACCAATAATGGGAGCAGCAGGAGATCATGTAGGCACTACTCTAAAATACATGGAAACAGATAGTTGGGAATGTGGTGGCATGAACTGGACAGATGATTTTGCTGAAGATTTTAAAAATTACAGAGGTTACGATTTAATTAATTATTTACCCATTGTAGCTGGATATGTAATTAAAGATATCAAAACTAGTAATGCGTTTTTAGCTGATTTAAGAAAAACCATAGCAGATTTGGTCGCTCAGAATCATTACGCTCAGTTTCAGGCTTATGCACATAAATACGACATGGGGGTTCAACCAGAATCTGCCGGACCACATGCTGGACCATTAGATGGCATTAAAAACTATGGCTTTAATGATATTGTAATGAGTGAATTCTGGTCACCATCACCTCACCGTCCAAATCCGGAAAATAGATTTTTCTTGAAACAAGCTTCTTCAGCAGCACATATTTATGGCAAAAAAATTATTGGTGCAGAATCGTTTACAACCATTGGTCCACATTGGAATGATGAAATATGGCATGATCAGAAATCTTCTTTCGATCATGAAATTTGTGCGGGTTTAAATCGCATGTATTTCCATACTTTTACTTGTTCACCTCCAGAAATGGGTTTACCGGGACAGGAATATTTTGCAGGTACACACATTAATCCACAGGTAACTTGGTGGGATCAATCCTCAGCTTTCATAGATTATATGAAAAGAACCCAAATGATTGTACAAAATGGGAAGTTCGTGGCTGATGTGTTGTATTATTATGGCGACCATGTGCCTAATGTTTTTCCTTATAAACATTCAGACCCAGCAGGCACTATGCCCGGTTTCGATTATGATGTAACTGATGAAAATATTCTCTTAAAACTCAAAATGGAAGATGGAAAGATAGTAGTACCTGGAGGTATCAATTATCGTGTTTTGGTGTTGCCAGATCACAAAGTTCTATCTATGGCTGCATTAAAAAAGATAGAAGAACTACTACAACAAGGAGCCCATGTAATTGGGTTCAAGCCAACAAGGCTCGTAAGTTTAGTAGGTGGAGAAGTAGAGCAAGATGAATTTAAAGAATTAGTAGATAAAATTTGGGGGAAAGATGAAACACCAAAAGGAGAGCAAAAATATGGTAAGGGGGAAATTGCTTGGGGTTATACAGCTAAAGAATATCTTTTGTCAAAAAACATTCCTACAGACTTTAATGTGGTTGAGAGTGATAGCAAAGTAGATTTCGATTATATCCATTATAAAATAGGAGATAGTGATGTTTATTTTGTTACTAACCAAACAGAGAAAAGGCAGAAAATTAATGTTGAGTTTAGGGTATCGGGTTTACAACCAGAGCTTTGGGATGCCTTAACTGGTGAAATGAAGCAAGCAACAGCTTTTACTCAAAAAGAAAAGCTAACTACAGTTCCATTAACATTAGAAGCTTATGGAGCTGTGTTTGTTATTTTTAATAAAGAAATTGATAACAATCAGCAAGGTACAACTGAGCACAACTATGCCGACTATAATACCACTCAAAATATTAATGGAGCATGGAATGTGAGTTTTGATACTGAGTGGGGTGGGCCAGCCAATGTTATTTTTCCAAAATTGATGGACTGGACAAAACATGATGATGAAGGAATTAAATACTACTCTGGTAATGCAGTTTATACCAAAACTTTTAAAGTTGATTTTAAAATCTCAAAAGATAGCCAATACTTTATTCAGCTAGAAAATGTACAAGATGTAGGAATAGCAGAAGTTAAAATCAATGGAATTGATAAAGGCATTCTTTGGACAAAACCATTCCGAGTAGAAATAAGTGATGCATTAAAAAAAGGAGAAAATAACCTTGAAATCACAGTAATTAACTCATGGTACAATCGAGTAGCAGGCGATGAGATATCTAATAATAATAAGAAATTTACCACCACCAATATTGTCTTAAAACACGATTTTAGAGGCAGGCCTATAAATGAAATTCCTCTTGAGCCTTCTGGACTTATAGGTCCAGTTACTATAGAGAAGGCAGTTTTGAAGTGATTTAATATCTATCTAAATGGGGTTATCAAGAACCCCATTTAGGTAATTGATGTAATGTTGTTACTATATGGATGCTTAGATAAGTAACTTTCAAAATCAAAAATAGTAGTGAGCTCTCAGTAGAGAATTCTTGCGATATGGATTTGTAACTTAGGCATTATACCGCATTACATAAAATTGAGGAACGAGAAATTGTATGGAGTAAAATTAATGTATAATGGGCTATTATGTAAAGTAGTTTTTATTACAAATAATTTAACTTTTACTTTAAAAATGAAAAAATTAAGAATTTAATATGCCATATACATATTTTTATCATTTAAAATTCTGTGTATATATTTTTGCCAATACTTAATTTTAAATCAGTAATAAACAAAAGTAATCAAAGACCCAAACATGGTTTTCAATTTTAGCTTTATCTTAAAGACAAGCAATAGATTAAATACTATATAGAATAAACGATTCTAAAGATAACTTTGTAGTACTAATCACTAAATTTTGAATCATTTTTTTTGTTTAAACTAAAGCTCAATATATCTAGTAGATGATTTTTCATTGCTTCTCCAGCTCCCTCAACATCATGGCTATTGATACATTCAAATATTTCTAGGTGCTCATCATATGCTTTTTTGAACCTACCTTCTCCACATATATCTAGATTTTTAGCTAATTTTATCATATCTGGAACTATGATTAGAAGTAAAGAATTCAGTACAGAGTTTTTACTTGCTTCAGCAATTTTTAGATGAAATAAAAGATCTTCTTCTACACCTTGTTTTCCAGCCGAAACCTTTTTCTGAAAAGCATCTAGAGCATTTTTAATTTTTATTATATCATCAGTTGTTGCTCTTTCTGCAGCTAATTGGGCAGAATGTACTTCTAATAATACTCTGGTTTCAACAAATGAATAAAAATCATGATCATTTAATTCTAGTACATCATTAATTAACCCCTCTAATGCTGCAACCCCAATACCAGCAACCATTGTCCCGCTTTGTGGTAAAGTTTTCAAGATTCCATAAAATTCTAGTTTGCGTAAAGCATCCCTAACATGGCTTCGACCAACGCCAAATTTTTCACTAAGTTGTCTTTCAGGAGGTAATCGATCTCCAGGATTCAGTTGACCTGAAGATATTAAGTTTTTTATTTGCTTTATAATTACGTCTGCTGGCTTTTCAATCTTGATTTCTTCCAGATTTTTTAAGATGTCCATATTTCTATAACTTGGATTTCCAAAAATTGGTTAACCAAAACTAAGGGTATATTATATGATTTCCAAATAAAATCATATAATAAATTATTGAACTGCATCCTTTTTTAAAAAAAGAATTGTTTGGGGTATAATGAATTCTATTATTTTAGTAATTATTTTCTTCATAAAGATTATAGTTTATAATCATGTTGTTGTAAGCTTTTTTTGTAAAGTCATTACTTTGAGTGGAATAATTTAAGATTATAAAGGTGTTTATAAAAAGAATAATTAACAAAGATGTTATAAAAGCAATCCTTTTCCAGATTATTATTTGATGTATTCTAGGCTTAATAATTATTTTTTGTTGAATTTCACCAAAAATATATTTTGGAGGCTCTGCCTTTTTAATTCCCTTTAAACTATTTAATATTTCATGTTTCCAAGTTTCCATTACATTTTAGACGATATAATATTATTATTCCTTCGTTTAGGAAAAATTACGTTCATTTTTTCTCAAAAAAATAGGTGTTAGCATGAGATAAGTAAAATTAAAGCAAGTTAGTGTTTTTGGAAACTATATAGGCTGTAAAATAAATTGTTTTTCTAATTAAAGAATTCATTAAAATATATTTGATATTATTTATCCTAGGAGGTTAATGGAATAAAATTGCCGAATTTTTCTAATTAAGAAGGAATTATTTTAATTGTACGTCTAAAAATTTAAACTACAATATTTTAGATATGTTGAAATTCAATATTAAAATTATTCCATTGTTACTGTTCGTTATTTTAATCTCATCAAATAAATGTAATGATCATAATTTAAGAGATACGAGTATTGAGACTATATTAGATGTAGATCCTAACTTTTTTCTTGAAGGTACCACTGTAACTACAGTAACGTGTACTCTTTTAGATGGTACAAAAACAAAGTGTTATCAGATTATAGCTGGTATCCCATCAGACCATGAAATGGGACCCTGGTGTCCTGATAATATTTCTGATGGAGAAGAATCTGGTGGAATTTGGTTAGAAAATGGAAAAGTTTATGATGTAGATGGAGCATTTATAAAAAACTTGTCCACATTTTATAATGACAATACATGGTTGATGTACGATTCTAATGGTAAGGTTTATAAAACTCAAACTGAAGAGGATTGTATCAATGCAGCTAGCCCACATGTTGGAGAAGAATACAAAAATTATTGTGTTGAGTGTATTCCTGATTATATTTCTGAGCTTACACATGCTTGGATAATTCCTGTAAAGCCAATGAAATTGACTAACCCTTTTAGGTTTGTACATAGAGGACCAGGAGATTTTGGACCTACATTAAGAGGCATTGCATTTAATGGTGTTGAGTTTTCAGCTTCTGCACCATTAGATGATATTCTAGGAGCTTATACCATTGCCCCATTTGATGATGCAGGAGGTCATATTAACGTGCATCAAGGTTATCATTATCATGCAGCAACAGGTGTTTCCACAAAAATTACTCAAAGTGATGGTCATGCTGCTATGATTGGCTATGCTATGGATGGACATGGTATGTATGAGCAGCTAAATGAAGATGGAATTGAGCCTGAAGATCTAGATGAATGTCGAGGACATTATGATGATATTAGAGGATATCACTACCATGTTGATGCACCTGGGTCAAATAATTTTATTGACTGTCTTTATGGAACCTACATTATTTAGTATAAACAATGGAAAAAATTTTAATATTTATTAAAGCTAGATATATTATTACTTGTATGTTTCCATTACACATCAACTAAGTATTTTGATCTCAATAATTATTTTTAAAGACTAAACTTAATTATAGATTGTTTTTTTTGCTAGGCCAAGAATGATTTCAAATACTTGCCTAAGATTGAAGCCTGCATTCAAAAATGCTTTAATTTCATTACTATTAATTTCACCTCTATTTCTGACTATCAATAAGGTCAAAGTTCTTACTGCTTCTAGCTTCTTAGAAGGTAATTCTGTTTCATTTCGTAATGCATAGGTTATCGCATTGTCTATATTCATTGCTTTAGGGATAGTATTATGTGTTGATATTCTATTATGATAGCTATGCTCTATCATCAGTGTTATCCAAATGACAGTTAATTCATTGATATTAAAAGAAGAATATATAAATAGTTTATGGAGGTTTTGATATGCTTTTAATAGATCAGGTGCTGATTCTTGCGAATGGATCTTTAATAAATTAATTAAATTTGAGTCATTCATAATTATAAGAGTTAGACAAGTAGTGATGCTTTTAAGCATTTAGTAGTTTAACAGATTTATACCGTAATATTTGCTTAGTTAACCTTCAATTTTCAACTTGTTCCATAAAGATTACTCTATGCGGCAAATTAAAAGCTTCAGTATATACTGCTGTCAAGTTGACTGTTAAACTCTTTTTATTTTTCGTAATTACTGTCCACATTCTTGTAGCATTTTCTTTTGAAATTAAGAAATCTTCGTACATTTCTTTCATCAATTCTTTAGCTGGCTCTGGTACAACTATTGTAAAATGTTTTCCTAATAGATCTTGTTTAGAGTAAAGATATATACTTAGGTATTTATCATTCACAGAAGTGTAAACTCCATTAAAATTTGTAATACAAACTGCGTAAATACTTGTATTTATAATTAAATCAACTTCTTCTGGCGCTCTTTCTAGCTGTATAACGATAGATCTAATATGTTGTAAATCCATTTATAAAAATAGTTTTAGGTAGAATAATTCGTAGAGTTTGTAGCTAAATCTTAATAATTTTAGGAAACGAAAAAATCCCTCTAACAAATTGTAGGGGATTTAATAGGTAAGAAAAAATATTAATTCACCAAACTGATTATTGTCTTTGCCCACCTCTTTGAGGTGTTGGCGTATTTTTTAATTCAGTTTCTGAAAGAAAACCATCATTATTAGTATCAATATTTGAAAAGTCGTTTGCAATAGGTCCTTTCGCTTCACTTTTAGCAAGTTTGCCATCTTTATTGGAATCCATTTCTGATAATAGTTGTGAAACACTTGGTTGTCTTCCTTGAGGACCTGATTTTTTTTTATTATTTACACTAGGCTGTTTGTTTTGAGATACACACGCAAACATTATTAAAACCAATGCTGTATAAGCTATATTTTTTAATATTTTCATTATGTTATTTAACTTTGTTTTTATATGTAACACATAAAGTAATTCCTCGAATGAAATGCGAAAATCAATTTTTGTTTACTTTTATGGCGGTTTTGCTTGCTTGGGAAATAACTTTTTCATTGTATAATTCATAGCAAGTTTTAGATTTTTGAAGGCCATATCGAATACCATTTTTTACTATAAAATTTCTATATAGGCTTCTGTTCTGACGCCATGCTTGTTGTAAACCTTCTAACTTATCGTTTTTATAGGAATATGAGTAAGCTAGGTCACCGGTTGAATACCAATTTCTTTGTATGCCTTCTTTTTTCTGGTCGAAATAATTATATTCAAATTTCAAGTTTCCCGTATTTTCCCAAAATCCAAGGTGTCTTCCTGTTGCTAATCCATTTCGGTAAGATCGAACCTCATAAGGTGAACCACTGGCATAAAAACTTCTGTATATTCCATGAAGTTGGCCATTCAACACTGAACTATAAGTTTTTATAGAGTAGCCTTTGAGAACTTTATAAACAATGCCAGAATATGGCTTATTTCTCAATAGGTACTTCCCATTAACATAAGTCAATTCAGTATTTGAGAATGCAATGGTATCATGTGGAATTGCACTTATATCTACAGTAAAATCTAGTTGAACAGATCCTGTTTGACGGGTAGTACAACTCAACATTAATAAAAAATATAAAAGACTTAATGTCTTTATATTAAAACTATTGTAGCTAATCATACTATCACAAAAATAATTATTAAGATAACCAATAGAGCCTTACAATTTACCAATAGTATTACTGATGACTGTTTTTGATCCAATGCATATGTTACCATTATTTTCTGTCTAATTTTCCAAACTGTTATTTGAATTATTACCAGTATTTCTATCAATTATATCTTATCAGAACTGCTCTTCAGAAGCACTATTAAACTGAAATAGTTAACTTCTTTCTTATTGGACTAATTATTTATTGCATAAAAGTACCTTTGGTTCCGTGATAAGCACCAGATTTAATGACATATAAACCTGATGTAGAGTAAATGTCATTACTTACATGATAATGATAAATACTTTCTGAAAAGTCATAAGTTACTCTTTCATGCCCACCATTTTCATCTAAGTCATCTGGATAGGTGCCGTCCATATCTTTACGGCCATAAATAGGGAACCCATCTCTAAGAAAACCAATTAAATTAGAATCATCAACAGTTAGATAAGTGCCTTCACAATGATAATGGTAATCTTCATTGGGTCCAGGATGTGCACCTGAAGCATCAAAAGTACTCCAAGCATTTTCTTGTAATAAACCACCTCCTTCATAATCATTGTAGAGTGGTACACCGTTTAGTGCCATACCTACAGGTCCTAGTTCAGTTTGTTCTTTATTATTAGCTTCTTCGGGGTAAATAGGAATTGTCATAACATAATTCCATGAAATCATAGTGGTATTCATGTTCGCATGGTTAGTACCTGGGAATTCTTCATACATTTCATGTCCTTCGCCCCAGTAAGGCGTTTTATGATCTGGTAATCCAGTACTTCTAATTAAAATATTATTGTCATTTATTTCCACACTTACGCCATCAGTATATTCATTTTTAAAATAAGTTAGCACTACGTTAGAAATATCTACAGTGCTTCCACTTGAAGAATTGTCATCCATTATTTCATCTGGAAAATCATTGTTTTGACATGCAAATAGACATATAAGAGCAATTGACAAAAGTATTTTTCTCATAATTGGTTGTTTTTTTATCAAACATCAAATGTTAATTAAGTCTTAGGAAATATGCTCAGTTTTCTGTAGCTGTAGCTGAATATGAATATATACCAATCACGATTAAAACTGCCAGTGAAAACAAAATAAACCAAATGTCATTTTTCGGAGACTCTTCCATTATAAATTGGTGATCTATTAATGAGACACTGATTTGAAAATCGTTTTTTTTGTTTAAAACAGATCTAGTCCTATCAAACTCTTCTTTGATTATACTGAAGATTGTCTGACTATTATAAATATTTTGAAAGCTATTATTTTTGACAAATATCTCTTCTGTAATTCCATCATTAGCTTTAGCTAAATCAAATACAATTGTTGTAGAGTGTCCTAACTGAACCCTTCCATTCTTTAGTGGTACATTTTTATCGTTGATCTTAATGGTTATTTGTTCTTTTAGATGTTTTAAAAGTAATTGATTAAACTCTTCTGTTGAGTTGTATGAATCTTTCCCATATTCATTTTTCACTTCATATTCGAATGCTGTAATGGAAGCATTTAGTTGAAGCATCCAAAGTTCTGGATCTTTTTCAATAAGAATAAATGAAGATATATTTGGTTGATGTGCTTTTGTGGTAACAGCTGATAACGATAAAAAGATTGTAAACAGAACCATTATACTCTTTTTCATATGATTATTTAGTTTACATATGCTCCATAAAGACAGTCAATAAAATTATTTGACCCAGGTGCATCAACATGGTAGTGATATCCTCTAATATCATCATAATGTCCTCGACATTCATCTAGATCTTCAGGCTCAATTCCATCTTCATTTAGCTGTTCATATATACCATGTCCATCCATAGCATAGCCAATCATAGCAGCATGACCATCACTTTGAGTAATTTTTGTCGAAACACCTGTTGCTGCATGATAATGATAACCTTGATGCACATTAATATGTCCTCCTGCATCATCAAATGGGGCAATGGTATAGGCTCCTAGAATATCATCTACTGGTGCAGATGCTGAAAATTCGACTCCATTAAAGGCAATTCCTCTAATAGACGGACCAGAAACCATTGGGCTTACTCCAGCAAAGCTCGTAGAGGTTGATAATTTTTTTGGTGAAGTAGGAATTAACCATGTACGTGTAAGTTCAGAGATATAATCTGGAATACATTCCACACAAAAGTTTTTGTATTCCTCTCCAACATTAGGGTTTGCAGCATTAATACAATCCTCTTCTGTTTCTGTTACATAAATATTTCCATCATCATCATACATCAACCACGTATCATCATTATAAAAACTTGCTAGATTTTCAATAAATGCACCATCTATGTTATAAACCTCTCCGTTTTCTAACCAAATTCCACCAGATTCTTCTCCATCAGATATATTATTTGGACACCAGGGTCCCATTTCATGGTCTGAAGGAGTACTAGCAACAATTTCATAACAGGTTGTAGTTGTTCCGTCCGAAAGAGTACAATCAACAACAGTAACTGTTGTACTATTTAGAAATAAATCAGGATCAAGATCTATGATCGTACCAAATTCTGTGTCATTTGTAGAATCATCAATATTAACCTCGTCATCATTATCACAGCTATTAAAGATTAATAGAAATACTGATATTGTTAGGAGAGTTATAATTGAGCGAATTTCATGCATCTGTTAATAGATTTTATGTTTTGTTTCATTTTAGTAGACGTAAACTAAGATTGATTCCCTCGTACCATCAGATATATTAATAAGAAAGTCCAGTTTAGTAGACTTTAAATTTTATTATTAATGATACTTACAAAGTATTTAGGTTTTCTGTACACTACTTTCTTTTAGAGCCAGTTAAAACTGGTACTATTCGGTCGACAACTTTGTCAAAATTGGCAAGCTGTGTCTCATTACAGATTGCTTTAAGTTCTTCAAAATGATTATATGTGACCATTATTTTACTTTTTTCTAGATCCAGTATTTTTTGAAGTGTTGCTTCTTTTTCACTATGATCTGTTGAAGAAAGCTGTTCAAATATCAAACTTACAAGTTCGACTTCTTGATTTTTAAGGTTTCTGATTGTGTCACTATGAGTTTTTGCCATTTCCTCAAACATCTCTTTTTGCATTTCTGTAAATGCTAACTCATTACTAATTTCATTTAACAATCTATTTTGATGAATTGTGGATTTTGGTCTGTAAATAAATACGAATACTAATATTATGTTCACAACTATCAGAATAAAAAAACCTATTTTATACATATTATTTTTCATGGTTATACAAGTTAAAATCATTAATAATATGTAGATAATTACCAGTCTTTATTGTGGAAGTATTTTCTAATATAAAATAATTTGAAACAACCAATACATTTGAGCATATTATTAGAGCAATAACAGCTGCAACTTTCAGCCAACTATATTTGGCTTGTTTTTTACTCTGATAAACCAGTCGATTTTGAATCTTAGAAAAACCTTCATAGGGAGCCTTCACTTTTTGAATGCCCTCTAGGCTATTCATGATCTCTTTAATACGTTTTTCTTGTTTCATATACTTTTTTTATTTTGACGTATTTTTTTTTGATTTTCCTCGTGATGGAAAATGTTTTTCCAATTCCTTTCTAAGGTTAGATTTAGCTCGTTGAACCAAAGACTCTACAGCCTTTTGACTTTGATTCATGATATCAGCTACTTCTTTTTGTGGAAGCTGCTCAATCTGTGTAAGGATATATGCTGTTTTTTGATTTTCTGAAAGCTTGCCAATAGCTTTAAAAAGTAATCTAGCATTTTCTTTATTTTCTAATTTAACCCCAGGATGAACAAAATCTATTGTATCATGGGTAATCCCAACGGAATCTTTTTTATAAATCGAGTATAGGAGACTATATCTTTTTTTACTTGTCTTTTTTCTAAGAAAATCGAGCGATTTATTTATGGCAATACGATAGATCCATGTACTTACAGATGAGTTAAATTGAAAGTTTGAAGCAGTATAATAGATGGTTACAAATACATCTTGTAAAAGTTCCTCAGCATCCTCAGCATTTTTAGTATAACTGATCAGGGTATTGTAAACCCGATCACAATAATGATTGTAAAGCTTTCCTAAGCTTACTTCATTACCCTTAGCTATTTCCTCTATACAACTTTTTTCGTCAATCATAGCCTTACTTCTCGAGATAATAATACTTTAATCAGTTTTGATTAAATATGATAGTTAAGAGTAATTATTATGGGAAATTAGAAAGCAAACGAACCTGTTAAAGATGATTTTCTATTAATGATTATGTTGACAATACCATTGTTTTTGTAAAAATGAGTAAGCTACAAAAACAGTTAATGCATATATTAACTTTCCCAGTTGTATCTATCATTTAAGATTTATCTGATTATGCTATTAGACGCCAACTTTTTATAATTCCTGCGGGTAGGTTGAAAATAAGTATTATTTACTAAAATACTATGTGAATTGCTGTTACAAAAGTACTAACAGGAATCTACTTTTAAATCATTAGCCTAATTGTGTATATACAATATATTTTTTTTCAGCACTTTTTACTTTTTCAAAGCAAAATAGCTATTTCTAATTTATTTAATACAATTAAATATTGGAATATTTATATAAATAAATATTAATTATGTTTTGTTTTGAAAAAACATCTTGTGCTCTTTTGGAATTTAAATAATATCTCTAAATTGGTCAACCAATTATTGGTTCGCTAATTACTGTATTAATAAGGAATTATCTCATGGGTTTATTAAAAAACTATAGCGAAAACGAAAAAAAATTTGAGTAAATAATAAAACAAATTAGAGAGTTTATTTTTAGTACTCATTTAAAAAGTAGCAATAAGCTCGTCCATAATTGGTCTCTTAGTAAGAGATTTGGAGTATGTATGCTTTTGTAATATGTATATAATTCAGCTTTTACAAAGTATTATATATAATGTACTATTGTCGCAGATTAAGAAATTTCTTTAATAGAGAAATCAATTGTTGATTGATATTTTAAAATAAAAACTGATGAAAAATTAATTAATAAAAAGAAATTGGATTAATAATGTAAATCCACTTATTAGATGTTTTAACAAACTGTATTATGAAATATACAGTGAATAATCTTTTAGAAAGATTAGAAAATATCAAAGTTAATCCAAGCCACTAATTATCACCTTCTAAATAAAATATGGAAAATGAAAAAAGCTTTTACCAAAGCATTATTGGTAGCTAGCATGCTGCTAATAATTGTGTCATCTAGGTTATTGGCACAAGACGAACAAATAATTAAAGGAAATATAATTGATGAATCTAAAGATCCTTTGCCGGGAGTATCTGTAATTATAAAGGGCACGACCAAAGGTACTGTCACAGATTTTGACGGAAACTACTCTATTAATGCCAATTCAGGGGATATATTGATTTTTTCGTATATAGGTTATACATCACAAGAAATAACAGTTGATTCAAAAACTGATATTGATATTCTTATGAAGGTCAATGTAGAGCAATTGACAGAAGTTGTTGTAGTTGGCTACGGAAGTGTCAAAAAAAGTGATGTAACTGGAGCTGTATCTTCTGTGAAATCTAAAGAGTTAACGGCATTTCCTGTATTAAGTGCGGAACAAGCTCTTCAAGGACGAGCAACTGGTGTAGTTGTTCAATCTAATAATGGGGGTGAACCAGGAGCGCCCATTAGCATTAAAATTAGGGGTAACACTTCTATCTTGGCAAGCAGTGATCCACTTATAGTAGTAGATGGTTTTGTTGGTGCAACTATGCCCCAGCAAAATGATATTCAATCAATAGAAGTTTTAAAGGATGCATCAGCAACAGCTATCTATGGCTCTAGAGGTTCAAATGGTGTTATCATGGTAACTACTAAAAAAGGTCAAAGTGGTGAATTATCTTTTGAGTTAAACTCTACTTATTCAGCTCAAAATACTGCAAATAGGTTAGACTTGTTAAATGCAGATGAATTTGCAGCTTTTCAGCAATCATTTAATCCAAGTTATGTCCAAGGGTCTGCAGACACAGATTGGCAAGATTTATTGTATAGAACAGGAGCAACTCAAAATCATCAATTTTCTTTTTCAGGCGGACGTAATAATATCAACTTTTATGCTTCAGCTAATTATTTTAATCAAAAAGGAGTTATCATTAATTCAGATTTTGACAGACTATCTTTCCTATCAAATGTTGATGCACAGGTTAGCGATAAATTAAAATTGGGTATCAATCTTTATGGTAGAAGAGATACAAAAAATGGAGTGCCTACTCAATCTACTGGTGAAACTGCAAATGGTGGTGGAGATGATGTAATTTCATTAATGTTTAGGTTTATGCCAGATTTACCTATCCAAGATGAAAATGGTATAAATACCACCAGTACAGTTGGCGATAATATTGATAATCCTTATGCAGTTGCGACTGAGGCTATTAATGAAACTAAAGTAGATAATAACAGGGCAAACCTATATGCCAATTACGATATTTTAGAAAACCTTACGTTTAAAAGTACATTTGGTTTTAGTACTCAAAACACGACACTTGGTGTATTTAGACCTTCAACATTAGTAATTACAGCTGGAGGTGGTACTGGTGGCTTTGCAACTATAGATAATTCTAGAAATACCACAATATTGAGCGAGAATTACTTGACTTATACGAAAGTTTTTGAGAGAAGTAGTTTAAGTTTATTAGCAGGTTATTCTTATCAAAAGTCAACTACAGAAAGTTTTTCAGCTGGTGCAGCTGGATTTACAAGTAATAGTTTTTCATATCGAAATTTGGCTGGTGGTTCACTTGTTTATTTACCTAGTTCATCATTCT
The DNA here is from genome assembly GCF_026250525.1 of Chondrinema litorale. Classification (GTDB taxonomy): domain Bacteria; phylum Bacteroidota; class Bacteroidia; order Cytophagales; family Flammeovirgaceae; genus Chondrinema; species Chondrinema litorale. The sequence goes on along the minus strand of NZ_CP111055.1, from coordinate 153,232 downwards.
CAGAGACTGAAATTCAATCTCAGTTTACCAGAGTTAATTTTGAATTACATGATAAATATCTCTTAACAGCCACTGTTAGAAGAGATGGTGCATCAAACTTCTCTGAAAATGAAAAGTACGCAATCTTTCCTTCTGCTGCTATAGGTTGGAAAATTTCAAATGAAAACTTTTTAAAGGATAATGATAAAATTTCAAATTTAAAACTAAGAGTAAGCTACGGAGTTACAGGTAATCAAGCAATTGGTGCTTATGAGTCTTTGGCTCGTTTTAATACGATATTTACCTCAATTAATGGAGGTATAGTAAATGCTGTTGTACCTGATCAAGCTGCAAACTCAAACCTTAAATGGGAATCGTCTTACCAAGCAAATTTCGGTTTGGATTTAGGTTTGTTTGATGATAGAGTTTCTCTTGCATTAAACTACTATAATATTGATACTAAAGATCTTCTTATGAATGATCAAAGTCAAGCAGAGTATTTAGGTTTTCAAACACTTGCTAGTGTACGGAACGTAGGTGAAATTAATAACAAAGGGGTTGAGGTTTCGCTAAGCACTGTTAATATTTCTAATAAAGATTTCAGGTGGACTACAGATTTTAATTGGTCAACTAATAAAAATAAGGTGGTATCATTAGTGGGTGATACCGATTTGCTACTCGATGCATCTCCAGGATATTTTAGTGTAGCTAGTACTCATATTCTAAGAGAAGGAGAATCTGTGGGGGTTTTTTGGGGATATGATTATCAAGGTGTTTACCAAGGAGGATCAATTCCAGAAGGAACAGCTACTTTAGCAGCATTTTCTGATCCTGGTGACCCACTGTTTACTGATGTAGATGGTAGTGGTAGTATTGATACTGATGATTATAAAATAATTGGAGATCCAACTCCAGATTTCACATTTGGTATAAATAATAGCTTTTCTTATAAAAATTTCGACTTGAATATATTTATTCAAGGAACTCAGGGAGGTGATGTTTTTAATCTGACGAATGTACAATTGTTCAATGGTGATGGCAATGCAACAAAAGAAATTTTAAATGCATGGACACCAGAAAATACAGATACAGACATCCCACGAGCCATAGGTTCAAGAGGAAGGGAAATATCTTCTCGCTTTGTAGAAGATGGTAGTTATGTAAGACTTAAGAATATAGGATTAGCCTATACATTACCATCAAGTATGGTTGAAAAAATTGGTTGTGATAATGTAAGGCTTTCTGTGAGTGCACAAAACTTAATAACAATAACAAATTATTCTGGTCTAGATCCAGAAGTAAGTTACTTCGGTAGTGGTGGTGAAAATACTGGATCTAGTAATACTACTAATGGATTTGATTTTGGCAACTATCCAACTATTAAATCAGTGACATTTAGCCTCAATTTAATGTTTTAAACAAAGTAAATATGAATATATATAAATTTTTGCTTGTGTTGATGTTAGGATTATCATCAATAACTGCATGTTCAGATTTAGAAGAAGAGCCGATAGGATTATTAGCCCCTGAAAGTTTTTTTACATCACTAGATGATGTGCAAGCAGCAACAAATGGTGCTTTTGGTCATATGCTTCATAGAAACTTTATGTCTAGAGAGTTATCGATGGCAATTATGTTACGTAGTGACATGGTAGATTTTAATCCAACAGGTACACAATCAGAAAGAATTCAGATGAATGACTTAGAAACACTTGCTGATAATGCCATGCAAGAAAGATTTTGGCCTCAAATATATCTAATCATTGGTGCTGCTAATGAAGCAATTGCAGGCGCTGAATATGTTGATGCAGACCAGGATTCCAAAAACGCAATAGTAGCGCAAGCTTATTTTGCTAGAGCATTTGCCTATTTCCATCTTGTAAGATTATATGGAGATATTCCTTATCTAGATGAGCCAGTAACAGATTTAGAAGCTGCGGGTAGTATGAGTAAATCACCAGTAGCAAAAGTATATGAGAATATCATTGAAGATTTAGAGTTTGCAAAAACATATTTGCCAGCTACTCAAGTAGCTAGGTCTATACCAGCAAAGTCAGCAGCAAGTGCTTATTTAGCTTTAGCATATTTAACGATGGGTGATTACCAGAATGCTTATACTGAAGCTAAAGAGATTATTGATAATGCTGGGACTTATAATTTAGCTTTAGAGCCAGACTTTCAAGACTTATATGATGCTTCACTTATAGATAATTCTTTAGAGCCAATATTTGTGTTAGACTTTATTGGACAATCTGACGGAGATCAGGGGAGAGATTATTTAGGAGCATTTACAGGAATTAGAGCTGATGAGCAATATGGTACAGGAGGAGGGTGGTCTGTCTTAGTTCCTACACTTGAAGTATTTAATAATTGGGATAGTAGAGATTATAGAAAGGCAGTTAGTTTTGATACAACAGCTATTTTCAATGGAGTAGTAGAGTCTTATACAAACTTTGCACCCTACCACAGTACTGGAATAAATCGTCCTCACATTGCTAAATATGTACGTGGAACAGGATCTACCAATGAAGGAAATGGTAGGCTATCGAATAGTAATTATTTAATGATGCGCTACGCAGAAGTATTGCTAATTGCTGCTGAAGCAGCAGTAGAAATAGGAAATAATGAATCTGCTTTAACTTATGTAAATATGGTAAGAGCTCGAGCTAGAAATGCTGCAGGAGCAGGTGATACTAATTATCCTCCAAGTAGCTATCCTGAAGATATTACGGGAACAGTTACTGTGGATGAGGTTTTAGAAGAGCGTAGACTTGAGTTGGCATTCGAAGGCAAAAGATGGTATGATATAGTTAGAAGACAACTAGGAGATGAAGTGTTTAGTGCATCTGGCTTTGAAGGAGAAAAAGTCAATTGGAATTCAGGAACAGATTATTTATTGCCATTACCAGCGGATGAATTATCTAGGAACCCAAACTTATTACCTCAAAATCCTGGATATTAATAAACTCTGGAAAGTCCTCTATGAGTTTGGTGGAGGGCTTTTCAATCATATTTGATCAGGATTAATATTAATATGCAATAAACAAACAAATGAAGAGATTATCACCCATATTAATAGTATTCATATTCTTGGCCTGTAATGAAAAGGTAAATAAGGATTCTATAAAAGAACATCCAAATTTAATTTTAACTATTAAAGCGGTAAATTCAATGCGTGCCAGTCTTGGGGAAATTTCTCTTTTTGACCAGTCAGTAGAGGAAATTCGTGCTCAAGTTGATGCTGAGATTGAATTTGGAATTGAGGTTCCTATTCCTAAAGATTTAGCAGGAGGTTATACTCATGAAAGACATAAAACTAACTTTTTTACAATGCAAAAGGCTGGTGTACTTTTTCAAATCACAGCAGAGGAAAAGTATGCAATCTATATCCGAGATATGCTTTTAAAATATGCAGAAATGTGGCCAACTATCGGTAAACATCCAGCAGAGAAATCATATGCACGTGGTAAGCTATTTTGGCAATGCTTGAATGATGCCAACTGGTTGGTTTATACCAGTCAAGGATATGATTGTATTTACGATTGGCTTGATGGGCAAACAAGAGAGAAGTTAAATAAAGAATTATTCCGACCATATGCAGAATATATATCTGTCGAAAATCCTCAATTCTTTAATCGTATTCATAATCACAGTACTTGGGGAAATGCTGCTGTAGGAATGATTGGTTTAGTTATAGGTGATAAAGAACTGGTAAACTGGTCTCTTTATGGATTGGATATTGAAGTACCGGGAGATATTGTAAAAGATAATGATGGTGGTACTATACAAATAGATGGTCAAAAAGAGGCTGGATTCCTTGCCCAAATTGATCACTCATTTTCACCTGATGGGTATTATACTGAGGGACCTTATTATCAACGATATGCAATATATCCATTTCTTGTTTTTGCACAAGGGTTAGCTAATAAGATGCCTGAACTCGATATCCTAAATTATAGAAATGGTCTTTTACTAAAAGCTGTTGGTGCTTTAATTAATCAAACAAATTCTAAAGGAGAATTCTTTCCTATAAATGATGCACAAAAAGGAATGTCCTTGGCGTCTAGAGAACTTGTATATGCTGTAAGTATGGCATACTACTACGGAGGAAATGATACAGGATTACTTTCTATAATAAAAGGACAAAACAGAGTTCCCTTAAACGATTCTGGTCTTGCTGCTGCAAAAGCAATTGAAGAAGGAAAAGCAAAGAAGTATGTGTATAAAAGCATAGAGCTCTCAGATGGAGCATCTGGTAATGAAGGAGGTATTGGAATTCTACGTTCTGATGATTTGACTTTGGTTATGAAATATGCCAAGCATGGTATGGGACATGGCCACTTTGATAGGTTGGGCTTTTTACTTTATGATGAGACGGGTGAAGTAATTCAGGACTATGGGTCTGCACGTTGGGTAAATATTGAACATAAAGATGGTGGTGGATACTTAAAAGAAAATCATAGCTGGGCTAAAGAAACTATAGCACACAACACCTTAGTGATAAATAAAGATTCTCATTTTAATGGCAATGTAAAGGAAGCAGATAAAACTTCGGGAACTCCATATTATTTTACAGTTGATAGTCAAGTTCAAATAGTAAGTGCACAAGAAATAAATGCATATAAAAATATAGAAATGCAGCGTACTATGGCTATGGTGGGTATTAAGGAGTTAGAAAAGCCTCTAGTAATAGATTTATTTTCAGTACAAGCTCCAGAAGGTTCAAGATATGATTTACCACTATACTATATCGGTGAATTTATGTCTTCAAACCAGAAGTTTAAAGCGAACAATAATCTTATTCCAATGGGAAAAGAGTCAGGATACCAGCATTTATGGGCAGAAGCTCAAGTAGATGTTAATGGAGGTATTTATAATATGACGTGGTTTAATAAGAAGAAATTTTATTCTGTTACTTCCACTATTGAATCAGGAGATACAATGATTTTGGCTAGGATTGGAGCCAACGATCCTAATTTTAATCTTCGAAGAGACCCTAGTGTTATTCATAGGAGAACTGCTGGCAATACACTTTTTGCTAATCTTTATGAAATACATGGGGGCTATGATTATTCTTCTGAGCGTCCATTGAATTTATTCTCATCAATTGCCAATTTGAAAGTGATCTACCAATCATCAGAGTTTGTTGTGATTCAATTTCAATTAAAGAGTGGAGAGGAATATCAGTTTTCCTTTTCATTGAAGGATAATAATGAGACAAATATGCATTCAGTTGAGTCGTCAACTGGAAAAGTAGAATGGCAGGGGACTTATGATTTTAAAACTATAAATAATTAAAAATGGAAAGAAGCAGTATAAAATACATTCTAACTGAAGAAATGGATTGGGAAGTATTAGGTGGAGGAGTATCTCGTAAAATACTTGGTTGGGATAATCAAATTATGATGGTACAGGTTAAGTTTGAAAAAGGGGCAGAGGGCTCTCCTCATCAACACTTTCATACTCAAGCTACTTATTGTGTTTCTGGTAAGTTTGAGTTTATAATCAATGGTATAAAGCAAATTGTGAAAGCAGGAGATGGCGTTTATATAGAGCCAAACTTATTACATAGTGCAATTTGTCTTGAAGAAGGAATACTGATTGATACCTTTAGCCCAGTACGTGAAGATTTCCTAGATGGCTCAGGGGTTTCATACTTCAGTAAAAAGTGAAAAAATAAAATCAAATAATATGAAAGTTAAGGGACTTAGATGGTGGGTGATTGGACTTATTGCCCTTGCTACTATAATCAATTACATTGATAGACAATCTATCAATGTGCTCTGGCCAGAAATTTCAGAACAGCTTTATCCAGACAAAACACTTGATGAAAGAAAAGAAATTTACTCACTAATCTCAGTAATTTTTGTTTTCTCATATGCTTTTGGTCAAGCCATTTTTGGTAAAATCTTCGATTGGATAGGGACTCGATTGGGATTTGGGTTATCAATAGGTATATGGTCAGTGGCTACTGCATTGCATGCCTTGGCCCGATCCTTTGCTGGATTTGCTATATTTAGGTCAATTCTAGGAATAGCTGAAGCAGGAAACTGGCCCGGAGCAGCAAAAGGAAATGCTGAATGGTTTCCTACAAAAGAGCGTGCTTTTGCTCAAGGATTGTTTAATTCTGGAGCTGCAGTTGGCGGAATTATTTCTATACCACTTATTGCCTTTTTGACAGTTTATTTCCATTGGCAAATGATTTTTATTTTTATTGGTATAGCCGGTTTTTTATGGCTATTACCTTGGATGTATATGGTGAAATCACCACCCAAACATCACCCATGGATTACAGATAATGAACGTAAATATATTTTAGATGGACAAAAAAACGAAGAAATAAGTGATGGAGAAGAAATTGAAGACGCACCATCCGAAAAAATATTAATTCACAAGCAAAGTTGGGGAGTAATTATAGCCTCAGCGGCTATTGATCCAATATGGTGGTTATTTGTTTTTTGGATCCCAATTTACCTGTCTGAGGTTTATGGAATGGATGTAAAAGGAATTGGTATCTATGGTTGGGTGCCATATGTTGGAGCAATGTTGGGTGCATGGTTCGGAGGTTTATTTGCTCAAAATAGAATGAAAGCAGGCTGGGATGTAAACAGAACAAGAAAAACTGTGATCACATTGGGTTGTTTAATTATGCTTCCTGCTTTGATTGCCATGGCAAATCCTGGTGAACCCATCACTGCTGTATTGATAATGGCTGTTATCCTTTTTGGCTTCCAAACGACAATAGGAAATGTTCAAACCTTACCTAGTGATTTTTTCAGCGGAAAATCTGTAGGCACCTTATCTGGCTTTGCAGGAATGGCTGCAAAGCTAACTGCAGCGGGGCTAACTTATTTGGTTCCATGGTTAACTATGGGAGGAAATTATACACCTGCATTTGTAATCGGGGCTGCACTAGCTCTCATTGCACTTGCTGGAGTATGGATTTTATGTGGAAAAATAGAACCCATTAAATTAAAAAAAACAAGTCACTTAACATTTTAAATAAAAAATTAGATGGAACAAGAAAATAAAGTAGCAATAATCACAGGTGCAACTGGTGGTATTGGTTTCGAAGTTGCTAAAAGATTAGGCAAAGATGGTTATACTGTTATATTGAATGGCATTGATGATGAAGCAGGAGCAAAAAGAATAGAAGAACTTAGTAATGAAGGAATTAATGCAAAGTATTATGGTTTTGATGTTACTAATGAAGAGGCTGTTATCTCAAATATAAAGGCCATAGGAGAAAAATTTGGTAAAATTGATGTTTTGGTAAACAATGCAGGAGGATTAGGTGGAAGATCAAGGTTTGAAGAAATGACCACGGAGTTCTATCGATTTGTTATGGCTTTAAATCTAGACTCAGTATTTTTTACTTCAAGAGCAGCTATTCCGTTTCTTAAAAAAGGAGATCATCCTTCGATAATTAATTATACTTCAAATGCTGGTTGGAATGCTGGTGGACCTGGTGCCGGAATCTATGGAACTTCTAAAGCAGGAGTTCATGCTATTACAAGAGCATTGGCAAAAGATTTAGCTGAATATGGAATTAGAGTAAATGCAGTTTCTCCTGGAACAATAGATACACCATTTCATGCTCAGATTAAGTCAACTAAACCAGAAGTATTTGCATCATGGAAAAACAATATTTTATTAGGAAGATTAGGTGAACCTGAAGAGGTAGCCTCAGTTGTATCTTTCTTAGCTAGTAAAGACGCATCATTTATTACTGCAGAGACCATTCAAATAGGTGGAGGACAAGCTTTAGGAATATAAATAGGTTTCAGGAAATAATAGCTAATTAGCTACAATAGATTTTAGTTTTGAATTTACTAGATTCTTTCATTTTAGCTTTTGTTGGCATAGCAGCTGGATTTCTAAACGTTGTGGCAGGGGGTGGCTCTTTGTTAACATTACCTTTATTAATTTTCATGGGGTTACCACCAGCTATGGCTAATGGTACTAATCGAGTAGCCATACTTTTGCAAAACGTTTTTGCAATCAATAAATTCAGAAGATCAGGAATAGTTGATTTTCAGTACAGCATATACTTGGGTTTAGCCGCAATACCTGGTGCAGTTTTAGGGGGCTTTTTAGCATTAGATATCAAAGGAGAAATCTTTAATAGAGTCCTATCAATTATTATGTTAGTAGTAGGATTAATAATTGTATTTGGATCACCCAAAAAACGAACTACTAGTATCATCATAAATGAAAAGAAAAATATCTGGATTGGAATAATTGTATTTTTCTTTATAGGAGTTTATGGAGGGTTTATACATGCAGGAGTCGGCTTTTTTATGATTTTCGCACTAGATAAGATACACAGCTTTTCTATGGCTAAGATTAATAGTATTAAGGTTATTGTAGCATTTATTTATACGCTCGCAGTACTTATAATTTTTATATTCAATGAATTAATCCATTGGCAAATTGGCTTTGCATTGGCAATTGGGACTTCTTTAGGAGGCTGGCTTGGGGGTTATTTCTCCATAAAAAAAGACGAAAAATGGATCAAAGTATTTTTGCTGATTGCAATAGTGACTCTTTCAATAAAACTATGGGTTTTAAACTGAAAAAATAATACTGATCAAAACTCTTTTTTATCCCCCTCCTTTTTTTAACTGATGAGTTTAAAGCAGCATGTGAGGGATTAAAATCATACTTATCATATAATCAAGATAAAAGTTATAAAAAATATTTAGATATAAAGAAATGGAAAAAGTTGTAACATTTGGGGAAATTATGCTTCGATTAGCCCCACAAGAATTCTTGAGATTTTCACAAGCAAATAGTTTTGATGTTATATATGGAGGTGGTGAGTCAAATGTGGCTGTATCACTGGCAAACTATGGTGTACCAGTAGAATTTATAACAAGACTTCCAGAAAATGATTTAGGAAAATGTGCAATGATGGAAATGCGCAAGAGAGGAGTTAAAACTGATAATATCGTTTGGGGTGGAGAAAGATTAGGAATTTATTTCCTTGAAACTGGTGCTGTGTCTCGAGGGAGTAAAGTGGTGTACGACAGAGCTAATTCTGCTATGTCAGAAATAAAACCTGGTATGGTAGATTGGGAGAAAGTGTTTGACGGAGCTACTTGGTTTCATTGGACTGGTATTACACCTGCAATTTCACAGAGTGCTGCTGATGCTTGCCTTGAGGCAGTAATTATAGCAAGTGAAATGGGACTTACAGTTTCAACAGATTTAAACTACAGAGCTAAACTATGGAAATACTGTGATAATAAAAAACGTGAAGGGATAATGGAAAAACTTACAGCTCATTGTGATATTGTGCTCGGAAATGAAGAAGATGCAGAAATGCATTTTGGAATTAAACCAGAAGGTATTTCTGTACAAACAGAGGGTCATAATGTTAAAGCAGAAGCTTTTTTATCTGTTTGTCAGCAAATGATGAAAAAATTTCCTAAGGCTAAAAAAGTAATAACTACACTTCGAGGATCAATCTCTGCTTCTCATAATTCATGGGCTGGAGTGTTATATGATGGCAAAAAGATGTTGGAAACACGACAGTATCAGATCACACATATTGTAGATCGAGTAGGAGGAGGAGATTCATTTATGGGAGGATTGATATATGGATTGTTAAAGTATCCTGAAGACGATCAAAATGCACTTGACTTTGCTGTAGCAGCTTCTTGTTTAAAACATACTATTAAAGGTGATGCTAATTTAGTAACTGTTTCAGAAGTTGAAAAGCTTATGGGGGGAGATGCTTCAGGTAGAGTCTCCAGATAATTAATAAGATAAGTTTTTCAACATTTTACTTAAATATATAATATGAACCCTTCAGTATTAATAATATGTGGGGGTGGACCAGCACCTGGAATAAATACCGTAATTGCAACTGTAGCTAAGGTATTTTTAAAAGATGGTTATCGAGTACTTGGTGTTCATCATGGTTATAAGGGATTATTCTCTGATGAATATGAGACAAAAGAATTTGACTTTGACCATGCAGATCGAATTGCTAGCAGAGGTGGCTCTACATTAATCATGTCACGTTTCAAACCAAAAGACGCTGATTTTAATGCTAAAATATTCATTAAAGAAAATGTAAAACTTTTGGTGACTATTGGAGGAGATGATACTGCTTCAACTGCTAATCGTGTTAGTAAATTTTTATTAAATCAAGGTATAAATATTAGCAACATACATGTTCCAAAAACTATAGATAATGATTTGCCTCTTCCTGACCGAAACCCAACATTTGGGTTTCACTCTGCAAAAGATGAAGGTGTAAGAATTGGGAATACAGTTTATGAAGATGCAAGAACTGCGAGGCAATGGTTCGTTCTTTCTACAATGGGGCGTTCTGCTGGACATCTAGCATTTGGCATAGCAACTGGATGTCATTTTCCTATGATGATTATACCAGAGATGTTTAATAAAACTGAAATATCTTTAAAAAAAATCATCAACCTTATGATCTCTTCAATAATTAAAAGAAAACTCATGGGTGTTGAATATGGAGTAACTCTTATTAGCGAAGGTGTATTTCATGTTCTTGATATGAATGAAGTTGTTGAGAGAGGTATCAATTTTACTTATGATGATCATGGCCATCCAGAGTTAGGAAATGTGAGTAAAGCTCATATATTTAATTTAATGCTTCAACAAGAATTACACAATATAGGTATTACTGTTAAAACTAGACCAGTTGAATTGGGATATGAATTGAGATGCTGTCGGCCAATAGGTTTTGACCTTACTCTGTGTTCCCTTTTAGGACTTGGAGTTAAAAAACTATACGATGAAGGGGTTAGTGGTTGTATTGTTAGTGCAAATTCTACAGGAGATATTAAACCATTGTTTCTGGCTGATTTTGAGAAAAATGGAAAGATACCTCCAAGGCTTGTAGATATGGATTCACAAATAGCAAAGTTATTTTTTGAAAGTATGAATTTTCTTAAAAAGAAGGATTATGAACAAGCACGAAAGTATGTATCAAACCCTGAAAATTACGATTTCAACAAAATATTAAATTGGATTGAATAATGGCAAGAATTTGTCAAAGCAGTTAAAGAACCATTCATGCAAGTATAATGCCTATAGAAGGAGTATCTCCTAATGAGATAACCTCTTAAAGGTTGGTTTGAACTTGGTGTTCATTGCATTGGAATGGGATCAAAACTAATTTCTTCAGAAGTGATAAATAATAGAGATTTTGAAGAATTGAAGATAAAGGTATAAGATTGTCTAACATTGATTCAAAAACTCAGATGTTAAGCTGAACTACTAATATATCTTTTCTAATTTCAAGAGAAAATAATATCGAAAATGAAAAACAACCTATTTTTAACTTGTTTTATTCTTCTGTTGTGTTCTTGTAAAGGAAACTCTAACAGTCAGAGTATTTATGTGAAGGGATTTGATGAATTAAGGAATGCAATTAAACAATCAACACCTGGTACTGAGATTATACTAGCTAATGGTGAATGGAATGATGTCGAGATTGAGTTTTATGGTGTTGGTACAAATGATCGCCCTATTACACTTAGAGCAGAAACTCCAGGTGAAGTAATCATTCAAGGAAAGTCGGATCTAAAATTGGGTGGAGAATATCTTGTTGTAAAAGGGCTTTATTTTACTAATGGTGCCTCACCATCACAATCTGTTATACAGTTTTTTATTAATAAAGATACTCTTGCAAATAATTGTCGAGTAACAAATTGTGTAATTAAAGATTTTAATAAAACTCAACGTGATATGACAGATCTTTGGGTACTTTTTATGGGTCGATATAATCAACTCGACCATTGCTATTTAGCAGGAAAATCTAATAGAGGACCTACAATAAGAATAGATCTAGAAGGAAATAAAAGTATAAAAAACTATCATAAAATTAACGATAATTATTTTGGCCCACGTCCACCAAAAGGTGGCCCCAGTGCAGAAACAATTCAAATTGGCAATAGTAGTACATCAATGACCCCAAGTCATACACTTATTACTAATAATCTTTTCAATAAATGTAATGGTGAGGTTGAAGTTATTTCTAGTAAATCTAATTTTAATGAATTTAGAAATAATGTTTTTTATAAAAGTCAAGGATCATTAGTTACCCGACATGGTAATTATTGTATAATTGATGGGAACTTCTTTATAGGAGATGAAAACTCTCCACAAGTGGGAGGTGTACGTCTCATTGGGACAGGTCATTGGGTGACTAATAATTATTTCTATAATCTCCATGGCAAGATTTTTAGAGCTCCACTTGCTATGATGAATGGTATTAAACGACCTGCTGTTAATAGATATTTTCAAGTAACTGATGTAGTAGTTGCTTATAATACATGGGTTAATTGCACATCTCCATGGCAATTTGGAGTAGGTTCAAATACAGACCAAAAAGATGTATTACCTCCTTCTGAAATTAGATCTGAGGCACCTATAAGAACAATAGTAGCCAATAATTTAGTATACAATTCTAAGGGAGACAAAATACCTATAATTCGTTATGATTCAATTGATGGTATTGAATTTAAAAACAATGTGATCAACAATCAAGAGGTAAAGTTTAGAGAGGTAGATGGTCTTGAAGAAATGGATTTCTACATGAGTCAACTAGAGGAAAACCTTTTAATACCATCTGTCAATTTATATAATGCAGAAGTATATAATGGATTTGAGTTTGATCATATTGATCAAGATATTTTAGGATACTCTAGAAAAGAAAGCAATTCAATTGGTGCTATAAATGAGAGTAACGTGCAAGAACCAAAAATGATGGATTGGTCGAAGTATGGACCATATTGGTTTAATTCTACTCAAGATAATAGTGGCAATAAAAAATATTCAGCTAGTTCAGTTGAGAAAATAATTGAAGCTTTAGAAATTGCCCAAGATGGCGATACAATTGAATTGGCAACTAATCATCTTGAATTTTATAAATCAATTAAAATTAATAAGAACATAATCATTAAAGCTGCTAATACAAGCTCTAAAACAGTTCTTGCTTACTCTGGTGCTGCAGAAACTCCTGCATTTGAAATGAACCCGAAAGGAAAGCTTACTTTGAGTTCAATTACTCTAAAAGGTAATATGAATAATTACGCTTTTGCGAGTTTGAAAGAAAATATGTCTAGTCATTACAATTTGAGTATAAAAGACTGTGAGATATCCAATTTTGATTATGTACTTAAAGCATACAAATTTTCATTTGCTGAGTATATAAAGTTTGAATCCACAGAAATCAAAAATTCTAATAATGGAATTGAATTATCTGAAGAGGACGATGACAAGGGAGAATACAATGCAGAAAATGTTTTAATCATAGATTGTAAATTTGATCATATCAATAAGAATATCATTGATTATTATCGTGGCGGTTATGATGAGTCAACTGTAGGAGGTAATTTGGTTGTTAAAGGGAGTTCATTTACTAATTGCGGCAATGATGGGGAAAGCAGTGTTTTGATTAATACATATGGAATAATTCATGTAAATATTACCGAAAATAAGTTTCAAGACAATCAAGTAAAGTTTGTAGCTAGACTTTGGGGGGCCAAAAATAATTCTGAGTCTAATAATAATATCTTGAATTCAGGTCAGATTATTACTGAACAGAATTTACCTCTAAAATTAATGTATTAATCATAATATATACATACCATGAATAATGTAAACTTCTTTAAATATAAATCGATTACGTTAATATTTGTTCTGAGTATTATTACTATGTCATGTTCCTCGAGCTATAAGTCGCCAAAAATTGTTGTTCAGGACTTAAAAATGGAATTCTCTTCAAGTGCGCAAACCTTTACAGAAGAATTATTAGAAGGAGAAATAATAGATACTAAAATTGAGCATAAAGCTTTTATTGGTCCAATAAAAGAAACACTAATCTTTCCTAAAGACAGTATTACAATGTTAATATTTATCAAAGGAAGTGGCTTTCTCAAGACTGACTCTATGTCATATCATACTGTTCCAGAATCAATTGCGATTCCGATGAATAAAAATAGCAGTTTCCAACTTGAATTATCTAATAGCGAAGAACTACATTATTTAATGTTTACAAAAAAATTGTCAAGCCAAGATATAGAAAATTTTCCTGAAGAAAATAAATATGATCTCTTTTTTACACGATTTGAAGATTGTGAGCCATATACTGAAAAAATAAAAAGTCCTAATACGGTGAGTAGAACAGTGTTACCTGCTGATATTATTCCAAGAGTTTCACTTGGAACTGTTGAGGCTGTGGGACCCGATGAGGTAGGAGCTCATAAGCATCCTATGCTTGATCAATTATTCTTAGGATTAACTAATAATGATATTATCGTGCATGCAGATGATGCTTCAACTGAGTTTAAAGAATACTCTTTGTTACATATACCTATTGGCTCCAGTCATTGGGTAACTGTAGCCGAAAACAAAAAAATGTATTATATGTGGATGGATTTTTTCTTGACAAAAGAAGGTCAAGAATGGTTAAAAACACATAAACCAATGAGTATTGATGAAAATGAACCCTGAAGTGAATTTATTCTTTAGGATAATTCCCTATTATTCTATTTTTTTGTGTTGTAACAATCTATATCAGAGCATTAGATTTTAGTGGTTAAATGCTATACTACGTATAAAAAAACTGTGAGGTGATTTATTTTTAGAAATAATTATCTTAACATGTTATAACCAACACGTAAAATGAAAAAAGCGATCTTTATACTTTTATTAAATCTATTATACTTTTTAAGCCAGGCACAAAAATACCCATATTCTATGCCTGATTATACTCCTACTGAAGAAAATTTAGCTAAAAGAAGTGAATTTCAAGATATGAAGTTTGGCATGTTTATACACTGGGGTATTTATAGTGTTTTAGGAGATGGGGAATGGGTGATGTTTCAACAAAAAATTCCCTATGATAGTTATAAAAGACTAGCCTATTTTTTTAATCCACAATCTTTTAATGCTAAAGAATGGGTTCAAATAGCTAAGTCTGCAGGAATGAAATATATCACCATTACTAGCCGCCATCATGATGGTTTTAGTATGTTTAAGACAGATGCCTCTTCTTATAATATTATAGAAGCTTCACCTTATGGCAAAGATCCTTTAAAAGAACTTGCCGAGGAATGTGAAAAAGAAGGTATCAAACTTAATTTTTATTATTCTTTGTTAGACTGGGGTAGAGAAGATTATGGGTTTAATAAAAAAATAATTGATGGTTCACCCGAAGATACAGATTGGGCAAATTACATAAATTTTATGAAAGCCCAACTGACAGAATTACTAACCAACTATGGTGAAATTGGGACAATTTGGTTTGATGGACATTGGGAGCGTAAAAATGCTAATTGGCATTATGATGAAATTTATAAACTAATACATGAATTAAGCCCTAAAACATTAATAGGTAATAATCATCATATGACTCCTATTGCAGGAGAAGATTTTCAGATGTTTGAGAGAGATTTACCAGGAGATAATAAAAGTGGATATAATGAAGGAGTTAAAGTTAGTGAACTTCCATTAGAATCTTGTGAAACAATGAATAAGACTTGGGGTTTCAATATTAGAGATAACAATTATAAGTCTACAAAACAGATTTTACATTACTTAATTAATACAGCAGGAAGGAATGCCAATCTTCTATTGAATATAGGCCCAATGCCTAATGGAGAAATACAACCCGAATTTGTAAACACACTTAAAGAAGTGGGGGAGTGGACTCAACAATATGGTGAAAGTATATATGGTACTAGAGGTAAAGTAATTCAACCTCAAGAATGGGGAACTATTACTCAAAAAGATAACATACTATATGTACATATTTTAAACTCAAATAATAAATCTTATATATTTATTCCAGAATTAAATAAAAAAATAATTTCAGCTACTTCTTTTGATGGAAGGCAAAAAATTAAATTTAAGCAGCAGAAGGAAGGAGTATTTCTTTACCTAGATGAAAGTTATAATGATCCTATTGATTATATAGTGAAATTTGCAATTAAGTAGTAAGACATTTAAATAAAAATTATTTAGAGCACAGTAACTATGACTGATCCAGATTTACAAATATACCTCCCTGCAATTATGTTAGTTGCCTGTTGGTTGACTATTTTTTGGAGACATTTTAGAAAAATCACACAAATAGCTAAAGATATATATGATGTTGATAACATATTGGAATATAATCGCTTAAAAAGGGTTAGTGGATATTTTTGGGTTATATTTTCTGTATTTAGCTTTATGACAATTATTTACTCGCTATTTCCAGATTTATATTATTTGTTCATTCCTCTAGATGTTTTTCATCATCCAATAATAAATTCCATCGGTTTACTTATATTGAAAGTAGCAATTATATGGATATTGGTAGCTCAAATAACTATTGACAAAGAGCTTTATAAATATTCCAAAGATATTGAGAGTCTTTCTGCAATGGAGTTGGTTAGATATTCCGAACAAACGTTATTAGCAGGAATGTTGGTTTTTTTTATTGGTTTTTTTACGACTATAACAAACTTCATTGGGTTTTTGCTAGTAATATTGGGTATATACATTTATCATAAAATGTTCTACATTAATTAATTATAATAAGTTGTGATAGCTATTTGCTTAATAAGGCGATCATTAAAATAATTTGCATTAAATTAAAATCAATCGTATTATTGCAATAACACAATTGAAATAAATGGGGATATCTAAAACTAACCTTTTTTCAGAAGATCAAAATCAAATTGCTATTGCAGCAAAAGCATTTGCTCATCCTGCGCGAGTAGCAATTATTCAATATTTATTGAAATCTAACGCATGTATAAATGGAGATTTAGTTCAGGAGTTGGGACTGGCTCAGGCCACCATTAGTCAACATCTTAAAGAATTAAAAGATATTGGTATTATTAAAGGAAATATTGAAGGATCGAGAATAAATTATTGTATTAGTCCAACTAGATGGGAAGAGATTAAAATACAATTCAATGAATTATTTAATCAATTTCAGAATCCTAATACAGATAATTGTTGTTAAAAAAATTTAATCACACATATCGTAATATTGCAATATTACAAATTCATGGATTTACTGTTACACTTTGCTAATTATTAACTCAGAATGGAAAATAAACAACTTAAAAAATACATTGACGAGCTTAAAACTGAATTTGGTCAAATTCCTTTAGAGCGTAAAACATTACTTGAACAGTTAACAGCTTTTCTGCAGGATAATTTACAAGAAAAGGGTAAAGCCGATCTAATTTTGATTTGTACTCACAATTCCAGAAGGAGCCATTTTGCTCAGGTTTGGGCACAAATAGCTGCTTTCTATTATGGAATTAAAAATGTTTACGCCTATTCTGGTGGTACGGAGTCAACTGCTATGTATCACATGGCAGCTCATGCGCTGAAAAAAGCAGGGTTGGAAATCAAAAAACTATCCGAAGGTGCCAATCCAGTTTACAGCATCAAATATGATGTTGATCAACCTGCAATTATTGGATTCTCGAAAACTTATCATGATAGTTTCAATGTGCAAAATGGCTTTGCGGCTATAATGACTTGCTCTCATGCTGATGCAAATTGCCCATTTATACCTACTGCTGCTAAAAGGATATCTATTCCATATGATGATCCTAAAGAGTATGACAA
The DNA here is from genome assembly GCF_026250525.1 of Chondrinema litorale. Lineage (GTDB taxonomy): Bacteria > Bacteroidota > Bacteroidia > Cytophagales > Flammeovirgaceae > Chondrinema > Chondrinema litorale. Next base: position 135,634 of record NZ_CP111055.1, on the reverse strand, counting down.
TACTGCTAAGCAAGAAGTAAAATATGATGAGCGATGTAGGGATATTGCTCGGGAAATGTTCTATGTATTTTCTATCATTAAAAATTAAATAGTATGAAAATTAAAATGTTATTCTCCATCATTTTCGTATTACTATTAAATATGAGCAATACGATTCAAGCCCAAAACTTTAATAATAAGTTAAAAAAATACACCAATCAGGTGGTTAAAGAGTTTCATCTAATTGATGAAAGTCGAAGGACTGATTTAAAAGAAATTGGAGATTTTTTACTCAATGATATTCAAGAAGATGGCAAAACAAATGTCATTATTATTTGCACGCATAATTCTCGTAGAAGTCATATTTCTCAGCTTTGGCTTCAAACAGCTGCCATTTATTATGGTATTAATGGAATACAAGTTTTTTCAGGTGGTTTAGAAGCTACAGCATTCCATCCTAATGCAGTGGATGCTTTAGATAGAGTAGGCTTTACTACTTCAAGTGTTCGGTCTGGAGGTAATCCCGTTTATACGCTCTCTAATGGTATTTCTTCTTATATTTTATATTCAAAGAAGTATACAGACCATCAAAATCCTCAAAAAGATTTTACAGCTATTATGGTATGTTCTGATGCAGATAAATCATGTCCAATTGTACAGGGGGCTGATGAAAGATTCTCTCTGCCTTTTGAAGACCCAAGGTACTATGATGACACTCCCTCTCAAAATACTAAATATGACGAAACGGTACGATTAATTGCTAGAGAAATGTTCTATTTGGCAGATTATATCAAAGATAAAATCAACATAAAATTAGAAACGAAAAAATAAAGACCGATTTGAAAAAGTTAAATTTTCTTGATCAATACCTAACCCTTTGGATATTTCTTGCGATGGCATTAGGGGTAGGTATTGGTTATTTATTCCCTTCAACACCTGCTATAATCAATACTTTCAGTAGTGGAAGTACCAATATTCCAATTGCTATTGGCTTAATTCTGATGATGTACCCACCCTTAGCCAAGGTCAATTATAAACTGTTGCCACAGGTTTTTCGGAATGTAAAAGTGTTGTCTATTTCACTTTTGCTCAATTGGATCATTGGCCCAGTATTGATGTTTGTTTTGGCACTAATCTTTTTGCAGGACTATCCTGAGTATATGGTTGGATTAATACTTATCGGCTTAGCCAGATGTATTGCAATGGTATTGGTTTGGAATGATTTAGCGGAAGGAAGTAGTGAGTACGGTGCAGGGTTAGTTGCCCTCAATAGCATCTTTCAGGTATTTGCATATAGTTTCTACGCATGGATATTTATAACGGTACTTCCGCCTTACTTCGGCTTTGAAGCTGCGATTGTAGAAATATCCATTGCCACCATTGCAGAAAGTGTTGCCATATATTTAGGTATTCCATTTTTAGCGGGACTACTGAGCAGAATCATTCTGGTGAAAGCAAAAGGAGAAGATTGGTACAAAACCAAATTCATCCCAACCATTTCACCCTTGACCTTAATTGCATTGCTATTCACAATCGTTGTAATGTTCTCGTTGAAGGGCGAATTGATTGTACAAATCCCAATGGATGTAGTGAGAATAGCCATTCCACTATTGATTTACTTTGCTGTCATGTTCTTGATTGGATTTTTTGTAAGCAAAGCGATGGGTGCAGAATACGATAAAAACGCAGCAGTAGCCTTTACAGCAGCAGGAAATAATTTCGAATTAGCAATCGCAGTAGCCATTGCCGTGTTCGGCCTCAATTCAGGTGAGGCATTTACAGGTGTGATTGGCCCATTGGTAGAAGTTCCCGCATTGATTTTATTAGTTCGGGTAGCTTTTTGGCTGAGAAAGAAATATTACATCAAAACAAAATTAACTTGATAATGAAAAATATGTACTTGAATATATTTGAAACCTTTATATAGGCTAATTAATTTAGTTGTCTTCTTTTATTTCATAAATCTTCATGTACTTATTAACTAATCAAAAGTTAAGCTTAATATGAATTTAAAAACTATTATAATATTAATAGGTTTCATCTTTTTCTCACTGGGTTGTAACCAGATTTCAAATACGAAAACTCACGAAGAAGATACCAATATTTCTTTTCAGAATAAAGGTCATGAGTTGATTTACCAAATGGTTAGAAAGGTAGGAAGTTACAGCGATTTATTGAAAAAAAATGATGTTACTTACACATATACATATATGACACCAGATGGAAAGAAAAATATATCTATGGAGAAATATCTTTTTAATGGTGAATTATCTTATGGATTCTATTATCAACATGATAAAGTTCTCTCAGATTTAACAGGTCCTATTGAACAAGGATATGATGGAAAAGAATTTTGGCTTAAACATACTGGGCATGTTATAAATGATCATACACTTTTGGAAATAACAGCTTTCAATAGAGCTACAAATTTTTATTGGTTTACCATGATGCAAAAATTGCTAGATTCTGGATTAAACTATGAATACTTAGGAGAAGATAACTTTAATGGGAATGATTATTATGTTGTAAAAGTGTCTTTTAAAAAAATAGATGACAAACCTACAGATATTTATCAACTCTATATAAATAAGAATACTTCTCTGATTGATCAATTTTTATTTACGATTGTGGATAAGGGTGTCATTGATGCACCATTTCTAATGGAAATGCAATACAAAAAAATTGATGGAATGTTAATTCCTTTTAATCGAAGATATAAGAAATCCAATTGGAATGCAGAAGTGACAGATGATCCTTGGATAATAGCAAGATGGTCTGAAATCAGATTTGATAATGGCCTAAAAATAGATGACTTTAGAAAAAACTAATGATATATTGGACTAATTATCTGTAAACTTATTTGAATATCGCAACTACTATTTACACTATAGATATAGAAACAATATGAATTATAATAATAGATTAAAAGATAAAAACATCCTCATTACTGCTGGTGCTCAAGGAATTGGAGAATCAATTACTAAGCATTTTATTGAAAGTAGAGCTAATATTGCTATTCACTATTATTCTAGTGCTGATACTGCAAATCAATTAGTAGAACATGCAATAGGCAAAGGATTAAAGGCTGTTGCAATAAAAGCTGACTTAACAAATGAAGTTGATGCTAATTTTTTGATAGAAAAAACAGTAAATACTTTAGGCGGTATAGATATTCTAATTAATAATGCTGGCTCACTTGTTAGACGTAAAAGTTTAAATGAAATTGATGTTGAGTTCTGGAAAGAAGTAATGGATGTCAATCTCACATCAATGATGTTTGTTATTAGAGCTGCATCTCCTCATCTAACAAAAAATAATAGTAGTAGTATTGTTAATTTAGCATCACTTGCTGGACGTAAAGGTGGTCACCCAGGGTCTTTAGCTTATTCAACTAGTAAAGGGGCTATACTCACACTAACAAGAGCATTAGCTACCGAATTAGGACCTCTTGGCACAAGAGTAAATGCTGTTGCTCCAGGCTTAATTCTTGGTACTTCATTTCACAATAAACATACAACAAAAAAATCTGCAGATACAACTATAGCTAGTATTCCAATCCAACGTGCAGGCAATCCAGATGATGTAGCACGTGCTGTTTTATTCCTTGCAGCTGAATATGATGGCTTTATCACTGGTGCAACACTTGATATTAATGGGGGAGTCTATAATATATAGTTATCATTAAAATCTCTATGATTCATGGTTAAACCTTCGAAGTAATTAAAAAAATTCATTACCTTACAATTTAGTGTAAGGCTATTTTGGCATTAGATATATTAGCCCATAACCCCCATATATGTTAACTATTCCACTTCTTTGGCTAAGCTAGAGTAGGGGAGAAGAATCACTTTCTGGTAGAATCAAAGGCCAAATCGTGGCCTTTAATTTTTAACCTATTCTGCCAAAGGAAATTTTACTATTTTTCATCACTGTAAAACTTATCTACTGTTTAGGCTTAAACCAAATTTTATGGAAGTGAGGTTGCAAGAGTTATTGATTTTCGAAGTAGGTTTTTTTGAAGATTTGGTAATTGCAAAATGTAGCTGAATTGGAAAAAAATGTAAATTATAAACTATGGTTGATATAGCTCAAGCTCTGGAATAAATCTAAAATCTTTCAAATTAAGTGTGTATAGAGGAGTGTCTTCTATAATAGCTGTTGCAGCTATTATAGCATCTGGTACGGCCAATGTATGACTGAGGGCATAACTTTCTACCAATTCTATCATTTTTGCAGATATCTTTTCATTCATCTGGATAATATGTATTTGTCTGAGTGCTTTCTTAATTTTTGCCATTTCTTGCTTATTAAGCGCTCCATACATGAACTCAGCAGCAGTTACAGCACTAATAGCTATATTTTGTATACCTATTTGCTGTACCTCATGAATTATTTGGGAGTTACCCTTAGAAATTTCTATTAAAATATTCGTGTCGCAAAGTATCATTTCTTGTCAGGCCAAGCTTTTTCTCTTATACCATCTAAAGAGACATCTTTATCTTTCCACATTCCTGCAATATCCATAAAATCTCCTTGCTCTTCTTTTTCCTCTTCATCTTTTAGCGTTTCTTGAGATGTGATTTCAATGTAGTCAAGATCTTTGATGAGTTCTAGAAAATATTTTAATTTTTCTGCCTTTTTAAATTTTAATGTGATGGTATCCATAGTGATATAATTTTGATAATTTCAAATCAATCAAATAGTATAACAATCATTTATACTGAGTTAGTTGCTGTAATTTCTTTTTAGTTATAAATGCATCAATAAGTTTTTTTACTACATTTTTATCCTCTTCATCTAATTGCTCAAGATCATGAAATTGTCTTAAAAGCTCAGAATCTTTTAAAGTAGCTCTGGCTTTTTCAAACTTCTCCCCGTTAATTAGATAATCTACAGTAGTATTAAGTACAATTGCAAAACGGTTTAATATTTCTGCCGGAGGTTGCGTTCCTTTATTTTCATACCTACTTAGTTGAGCATAAGAAATTTCTATTTTCTTTGCTAACTCTGTTTGAGATAAGCCTAATTGCTTTCTTTTATCTTGTATTCTTTTACCTAAAGTATTCATATACAAAGTCAAATAAGCTATATTTTAACAATCAAATAATATCTATAATGACATAAATTTAGATATAAAATAAATTATATGCAATACAGTTTTTAATTATATGTGCAATACAATTTATTGATAGTATTTAGTTTTTTGATGAGAAATAAATTTTCATGTAATTCAAAATATATGGATTAGTAGTTTGTTTGTATACTTGATTAAAGTATTAGCAAGTTCTACAGATGAAATTGGATTGATATATAAGTGTGAATTACGATTCTAGTTTTATAGTAAAAGAAAACCATTACTATCCTTTCGGATTAAACATGGCCGGAATAGAAAAACAAGGCATCCCAGACCATAAGTTCCAATACAACGGAAAAGAAAAACAAGAAGAGTTTGGACTCAATTGGTATGATTACGAGGCTCGCTCAATGGATGTTCAACTAGGCAGGTTTAACCAAATTGATCCTCATAGTGAAAATTATTACTCTTTGACCCCATATAATTATGTGGCTAATAATCCCATAATCTATATAGATCCTGATGGAAGGGACATAACCTTAGGTGTGGGCGAAGATGACGAAGATAGACGAGAAGATCTGTTTAAAGCCTATGAGAAATTAATTTCCGATGCGTTTGGTGGTAGAGTATCAGCTACAGTTGATAGGGAATCAGGTAAAGTGAGCTTTAGTAGAAGTATAAATAAAGAGACAGGTGAAGCCCAAGATTTTTCATCAAATGGTGAAGAGAATGCTTTCAATCTGTTAAACGACATAGCCGGAAACTCTGATATCCAAGTCAATCAGACTTTGATAGATTCAAATTCTGAAAATATAGAGAATGATGGAAAAACCACAAATGCTTCTGGAATATTATTTGGTTCAGAAAATGGTCACTTAGATCTTGATGATATTAGAAGAGGTATTACTGATGCAAGAATCAAAGACATTACACCTGCAAGATCTTTACTTGTTCACGAAACTGTAGAACAAGCTGAAATGTTTCAAAATGGAGGAGATTTTAAACCAGCCCATCGTACTGCTACAGAAAAAGCAAATACCACTAGGGATTTTCAGAGGGACAATACAGAAGATAGAAAGAATCCAAGAACAAAAACTTTTAGGTTTGGAGGAACATTTAAAACCACCAAAAGACGTATGATTATTACAATACAGTCGAGGGAAAATAACACACTATTAATAAGAAAATATTAAATGTATAGATGTAGTAAGATATTGGTCGTTTTAGTATTGTACATGGTTCAACCCAAACTTTATGCGCAGATATTGCCTGTTGGCGATAGTACATATTTGGATAGGAGACCCAATACTTTCAAAAAAGAAAGGAAACTTTTGTGCGACTATCTTAGTGCGGCACCTTCAGATAGGATTAATGTATTGAAAGGCTATATCCAGTTATTAGAAAAGAATAATGCTATAGGGTTGGGAGATGAGGCAAAATACATGATTTGGGACTTAGTAACATTGAGTAATGTAACTTTTTCTCATGCCTTCTTCACATCTGGCGGCTGGGCAGGGTCTTATTTTACATATAGGTCTAAGGATTTACCTCACCAATTTGAACTTTGGGAAAATGCATTGGTCAAACGACTTTATCTGAAACCTTCTAATCGTACTATCCAAACAATTGAAGTAGCATATTATTATAACCAAATATTTGTAGCCTATGTAAAGAACAGACCCGATAAACGTATCGAGTTCATGGAAATCAACTTATACCATATAGACCCTAAGTATATAAAGTTGATGCAGCTAGACTTGGATACAATATTTGGAGTTGAGACTCCTTCTGTTGTTGTCAAAAAGAATAAAATTGACAAGGAAAACTTTAAAAAAGCGAAAGAGATCTGGCTATCAAAAATGAAAGGTTAAAACATCTCCCACTGGTGTGTAGCCTCTAGCTGCACACCAAATATGAGTTATAATGTTTCATTCATTCTTGGTTTAAAATATACTAGCCCCCAATGTTTATAAAGATGTTGGGGGGTTTGTTATGCGTAAGTTGGTATTGGCATCAAAATGCTACATATCTATATCATCAAGCAGTTCTGCTAGCTCTTTATCTGAGATACTTTCTTTGTCAAATTTATCGTAGATGAATAGTAAAAAGACGGTTTCTTCTGTTACAAGTACATATGTATTTATTCTTGTTCCACCAGATTTTCCTTTAGCGTTTCGAATAATTTGGGTGAGTACAATGGGTTAATACACTGATAATCAACTATTTAAAAAATATCCATAATTTACATTATGTTAATTAAGGTAAATATTTAGCTATTGTTTTACTAAAATATAATACTCATTATCAATCTATTTCATTTCCAACAAGATTTGAAAACTGCTTCGAATCCTATTTAGACTATCTGGTATTTTTTTTTAAATAATTTATTATTTCATCAATTACTAATAGAAAACAATAGCAAAAAAGGATCGAATTTAAGTTGATTCCTTTTTGCTATTAATAAATATAAATTAGCTATTTGGTATTTTCATTACCAACCAATTTCACCTGTCTCAGGATTGGTTTCTTCGCTAAAAAACCTCCCTGTTACACTATTCTCATCAATCAAAGCATATTTTGCAATTCGTTTTCCTGCTTCTTCAACTTCACCACCATTGTAATTTGTAAAATCAGTTTTGGTATAACCAGGATCTACCATATTTACTTTAAATGGTGTATCGCGAAGTTCATAAGCCAAATGTACCGTATACATATTCAAAGCCGATTTTGATGAGCCATATACAGCAAATTTTCCATATGAATATGCCTGCCAATTCGGATCACTTTGAAGTGTAAGCGAACCAACTGTTGAACTGACCATTACAATTCTAGGTTCAGCCGATTTTTTTAATAAATCCAAAAAGGCTTGTGTTACTCTAACCACTCCATAAACATTTGTATCATATACTTCTTTAAATGTGTCTATGGTTGCTTCTGTAGCTGTCCAAGTTTGTGGAATGTAATTGCCATTCTGGTCAAACTTTACTCCACTAATACCTGCATTATTTATTAAAACATCTAAATTTCCTATTCTCTTGCCAAGTTCTACCCTTGCGTTTTTTACTGAATTATTATCAGTTACATCAATCTGAATGGCTTCTACATTTGAATAATCTTGTGCTTTAAGCTTTTCAATAACTTGTAAACCATTTTCCAAGTTTCTGCTTCCGATATAAACATAAAACCCTTTTTGCAAAAGTTGCTTAGCTGTAGCTAAACCAATTCCTTTATTAGCTCCTGTTATAAATGCTGACTTCATTTTTCTTTTAATTTAATTTGTGTACTACAAATTTTGCCTAATAAAAAATGAAATCATTTACCATTTGGTAAAATGCAATTTTAGCGAATGTTTTTTCTTATTCTACTTAATGATTGTTGGGTAATACCTAAGTAGGAAGCAATATAAGACAGAGGTACACGATTAACAAAAGTCGGAAATTTTTCAAGAAATGATAAATACCTTGTAGTCGCATCTTCTGAAACTAATGGACTTCTTGCTTCAATTTTTTGTACCAAACATTTTTCTACTATTTTAGATACAACCTTATCCCAACCGATAATAGTGTTTAAAAGCTCATCCCAATCTTTCTTGGAAAACACAAGCAACTTGCAATTGGTAACAGCTTGTACATATTCAGAAGCTGCCATATTTGCAGCAAAATTTTGATAATCTGTAACAAAATGGTTCTCATCAATTAAATAATTTGTAATTTCTTCACCTCTATTGTTATAGTAACAAAATCGAAAAATTCCTTCAAGAAGAAATCCAACTTGTCTTGGTATTTTTCCTGCTTCCGATAGATAATCGTCTTTATTGATTTCTATTTCTTTCGCTTTCCTTTTTATCAAGTCAATTTGCTGTTTATTTAGATTGCCGAATTGTAAAATATATTCAATAAAATCTTCCATTGCGCAAAGTTAAATCATAGAATAAGTTCTAAATTACCATTTGGTAAAAAGTCTACTAATTGGGGAATTTATGAAATAGTTATTCTAATTTATAAATGAATCAACTATACTATTTTAAATTTTAGAAAAATAATATCATTATAAATAGAGAGATGAAGTATTTATCTCATTGAAATACCCCTTCATTAATTACATGAGTACATTAACTAATATTTAGCATATTTTCCAATGAAGGTCTCTTTGTAAGAATAACTTTACGGAGATTAACATTGAATTATTTTTACGCTATGAAAAAAATTTTTATCTCTATTATTGTCTTAATTTTTTTTACATCAATTGTCCCTAAAGCAAAATTCAGGGATAAAATAGATATTAAATGGAGCAATCTCGAAAAAAGTAAATTAAAGAAAACACCATTGGGTGATGTAGTCGGACATGATGAAACTGGAATATATGTTAAGTTTTTACAACCTGCAGTTGAAATGGGAATAATTACACTTGCTGCTGGAGGTGTTAAATTCTCTTATTTACTTCAACATTATGACAATGATATGAAACTAACAAGCTCGAAAAAAATTGAACTGGATAAGGGATATGAGCTTGAATCTGTTTTTCAATTTGGTGATGAATTATACCTAATGTCTACTTTTAATAATAAGGACATTAGAAAAAAAGAGTTATTTGTTCAAAAGATCAATAAAAAAACGTTAAATGTTGAGCAAGAAAAAAAACGACTTGCTGCAAGTGTCAACATGGTAGCATTTAATGGTAATAAAGCAAATCTTTATAATGATAATGGAGAAGGTGCTTACGATTATATAATTTCTAGAGATAAGACTAAGCTTTTAGTATACTTTAAGCAAACCACTGAAAATAAAAGTGACAATGAAATTGTTGGGGTACAAGTCTACGAAGCAGGGTTTAATATGCTTTGGAGTAATACATATGAAATACCTTTTGAAAATGAATTATTCAGTATTAGAAAAGTTAAAGTTAATAACGACGGTAAAGTATATCTACTTGGGAAAGAGTATAAAGAAAAACATAAAAATGAAGTAGATGGTCTTCCTAATTTTAAATATCGATTGTTATGCCTCTCTGAATTAGCAAATAAGTTTGACACTTTTATAATTGATTTAGAGGACAAGTTTATCACTGATATTGAATTAACTATAACAGAAAAACAAAATGAAGTAATTTGTAGTGGGTTTTATTCAGAGAATGATTTAAATGGTATTATTGGTAGCTTTTATTTTAGATTTGATACACAAAGCAATAAAATAGTAAGTAGTACTACTAATCAATTTAGTGATGAATTCTTATTAGATAATGCTTATTCATATGGTAAGAAGATGAATAAGATCGAAAAAATTAAGGAAAAAGGATTAACTAATTACAGCTTAGATCAAGTTATCCTAAGAGAAGATGGTGGTATTGTACTAATCAGTGAATATAAATGTTCATTATCATCTAATTCATCATCTAGAGTAGCTTGTTACAATATTTTATCTATAAATATCTCTCCTTCTGGAGAAGTCGAATGGTCTACTAAAATTGATAAAAAACAATTAGCTTACAGTGATGACGAGTATATAATTTCTTATGAAACTATTGTCATTAAAGACAAAATATATTTTATCTTTAATGACGAGAAAGAAAATATTCTTAATCCAAATCTAGAAAACATCAAGGCTTTTAAGCCAAACAAAATGGCAATTACTAGCATTGTTGAGTTAGGAAGTGATGGTGTTCAACATAAAGAAATATTGTTCGCTTATCAAGAAATAAATCTATTTGCGATTCCAGATTTGACTGAACAGATTTCAGAAAACGAAGTCATTCTCTTTGCGGGACAAACATTAAAAGGAGGTAAGTTAGCTAAACTTACTTTTAAGTAAAAAAACAGTAATACGAAGTACTAAGTATCAAAAGACAGCTTAATCAGATGATGAAATATATATCTAAGTTTTCTCTGATAATCTTAGTACTTTGTTATTTTAGTAAGATTAAAATATGAAAATCAAGACTAAGGTTTACGATATTAATTTTGAATATTGCTCAACTCAAATCTTGATTTTATGACAGCAAAAGCCCACTCAGACATTCGTCGTAAGTTAAAAGTTCTCAACTATGCTAAAGAGATCGGTAACATTACTAAAGTATCGGTATTGTATTTCAGTTTCAAATAGCTCAGTAAAGGTATGTGCTATATCATTTGTTCTATGCCGTTTTAATTCACCTTGTTACCTGAATAGGTAACACCATTTTGAGTTATTTCCAAGGCTGTGCTTTTGCCCTGGCCATCTAGAATGAAATCTATGTGTGCATCGATGGATTTGAAGAAAAACCTTGTAGGTGATTCAGGGAAAAGGTTAGCAGGGTCTTGATCAGTACCAGTAGCCGTAAGTTTACCGTTATCCCATGCTATTGTAAGATCAAATTCCTGGGAAAGCTTATACCTCCCTACAAATTTAGTCATAGTCTTTTTTGGTAATTTTATTTCCCTTCTTGTGGTATATGGTTTGGAGGCTGTTTTTACGCTTATTCTATTCTTCACAGAAACATCGACCAAGGTATCAGCCACTAGCTTGAATTCAATTTGAGTCATGCCGTTTTCAAGTACAAAATGGTTATTGTCAATAGCAGCCATCATTATCTCTGTGCCATTTGGCAGAACCCAATACAATTTTGCATCCTTTAAAATTACATTACGTGTGCTACGGTCTTTAAAGGTGTACTTACCAACCCACTTGTAGATGTCTTCAACATCTGTAGCGACCACAGTAGGTTCTTCAAATGGTTTGTTGATAGTCAAAGCAGCAATTTTGGTAGATATAGGTCGAGGTTCTCCGCAACTACAATTTGAGAAAATTGCAACGAAAACATCTTCTTTAGGAAGATATATCGCATCTGTTCGAAATCCATGATCGCCACCTGCATGTTCCACTGTCGGACTTCCATTGATTTCGTTAATAAACCAGCCAAAACCATAATTAATCTCATCGCCATTTTTCAATTGGTGGTTGGTGAATGCCAAATCCAATGATTCATTACTAATCAGTAAGTTATTAGCCAGGGCTCTATTCCAGATATATAAATCTTCTACTGTGGACATTAATGATCCAGCTCCGATTGACCAAGACAGACTCGTATATTGCTTATTTACATAATCGTCATATTTTTCATATCCATAAGCTCGATTTTTAATAATATCAGAATCATTTGCTTGTCTAGAGTTGTGCATTCCTAAAGGTTGAAATATATTCTTTTCAACGTAATCACCATAACTTATGCCAGATACTATTTCTATAATTTGACTAAGTAAGATGTAGCCAAAGTTATTGTATTGAAAAGCCTCACCAGGGCTAAAAGTTTTTGGCTCGTTTTTGAAATAGTCGATCCATGACGGTATATCAAAATCATGTTTCCGAATATTTGAATCCCATGGTTTTTGTGTTATGGATCGGGAAATCCCGGAGGTATGAGTCAATAAATGCTTAATACTTATATACTTTCCACCGGTGGGATAGTCTTCAATATATTTAGTGATATCATCATCTAAATTAAGTTTCCCTTGTTCTATCAGCATTAAAATAGAGACAGCCGTAAACTGCTTGGATATAGATGCTATTTGAAAAACCATATCGGTTTGCATGGGGACATCCAATTCCAAATTTGCCATCCCAAAAGCTTTATGATACACAATTTCACCTTCCTTTGCCACTAGTGCTGTTGCTCCTGGGCCAGTAGCAGGGTACTTCTCATTGAGCAATTTGTCAATCATATTCTCAAAACCTTGCCCATAACTTCTCAATGAGGCCATTGATACGATAACTAAGACTAGAATTTTTATCTTCATAATTGTTTGTTTAGTGATGGCATAGAACGGTGGCGGTATGGTGTAAGGGAGTGCGGGCTTTTCACCTATCAAGTTAAAATAAAAATTAGAGCGGATTACTACGCAACGAAAACCACTGAACACCTTATTAACTATACCGCGTGTTGTATGCTGGTGTTTTTATTATAATCAGGATTAGTTCTAATTCATGGGTTTGTTAGGTGAATCATTAAATGTTGCATGAACATTTGATAATATCTCTACTATGGAATCAATATCTGATTTTACCTGTTCAACTGAAAGAGTTTGAGAAAATAAATTACAACTGAAACATACACAAATTAAATAAAGCAATTTTTTCATTTCATTAATTACTAACTTTTCAACTAAAAGATTAGTTTAAATATACAACTAAATATTTAGTTGAAAAATAATTGTGCCTTTTTTTATAGTTTCAGTTTATTTATTTCAGTATAGTTAAACGATAACTTATAAAATCTCCCATCAATTTATTGCTTTTTTAATCTTGTAAGGTGTTTAAACTCCTTGGCGAAATCTACGACACACTTGCATACAACGAACAATTGCAAATTCAGCTTAAAATGTAGTAGCTGATTTATTTGTCTGAGGTTTACTTTAGTTTACCAGGCTTATAAATCAGGTATTGAAATTTGTATCGTGTTATCTTCAGTTTATTAAATACATTTCTGGAGTTTAACACATCTTTTTGTCCGTCTTTGTTGGTATCCATAAAGGCTTTTACAGGAAGAATACAGCCTGCTATTTGGGTCTAATTACAAATCCGCTATAGATACAAAAGGGTAATATTTACTTGAAAATCCCATATAACACTATACATAATTTTACATTCACCTGATTTAAAATACCACTTTTAGGCTATTTTGCTTCTCGATTGTTTGACTAATTTTCATCTCATTTTTAGTAAAAGTTTGATTATCAGTCATATAGCTTGTATTTATTCAAATCCCTCCAGCTCTATAACCCAAATACAAAAAATAATATTTGAGTTTAAACAACTTGCTCAGTTGTTTAAAAATCATATAATTATGTTAAGTAAAACCAGAATATATCATAAGCTAATCAAAAAACTCACTTATTTTGCTCTAGGCGATTGATCATTTTTTTCATTTCTGCAATTTCACGTTTTTGCGCTTCTATAATTTCGTTAGCCAGTTTTTGCGCTTCAGGGTCTTTTAAGTGAGCATTTTCACTGGTCATAATGGCTGAAGAATGGTGTGGAATCATCCCCCTCATCCAAGCTATATCTGAAACAGCGGTTTGGTTTCTAAGCATCGTAAAGGAAATAATGAATGCAGCCGTAGCACCTACTAATATGATTGCATTTATTATTTTGTTTTCATACATACTTAGCATAAATAACAACATTACGATTGCCATAACCGATATCATGCAAATTGACATATAAATTCTTGTTGTAGCAATTGACCAATGAGCCCATTCGGTAATGTTTATGTACATTAATAAATACATCACTACAAAAGATGTAAACATCATTAATCCAAACTTTTTATACATCTTATTTTCCATTGTTATCTCATTTTAATTTTTACTGATTTTACAACAAATTCATTTTATTTATTAAATCGATGATTGCTAACTCATAGATAGTATCTAAAACAATATAGAAAGCCCACCTCCTGCTCCAAATCTATTATCGTAACTCGCCATTAATGAAAAGTTTCTCGATAGCATATATTCCAGACCAGCAGACCAAGTAGTTTCACCTTGGTAATTTACAGACTCATTACCTTCTGTACTTGTTAGCGGATCTACCCAACCAAAATCGGCTTGGTATTCATACTCACCAAACAGGATTGTTCTTGGGAAAATCATAAACTCCCTGCTTAACTGTATACCGGGTCTAAGTTTATTATCTATTCTCACATCTAGATTAAACATGTATGGTGTAAAAAATCGAATACCAGCAATGGCAGTTACAGAAAGATCATCCAAATTTATTTCGTCTTCGTTTTCTACATTCACCCCAGCAAACACCCTAAAGTAGTCATACAAGTATCGCTCATAAGTTAATTCCCCCTCAATAGCTTGATTGTATCCGATTTCTGCACTTAAGTTAAATTGATTTCTGATGTTAGAAGAAACTAGATTAATTTCAGTCATGTGTGAAGCCACATCTGCCTCTCCCCAATTGTAATATTGGTTAGCTTCTTTAAATAATTTTTTAGCAGGATATTTTGCCATTCTTGGATCACGCTCAGTACCATAACTTACAGCTCTTGCCATACCACCCATCATATGGTATAGCACGTGGCAATGTAAAAACCAATCGCCTGTTTCGCTGGCATCAAACTCAATTACAGTTTTTTGCATTGGCGGAACATTTACTGTATGCTTTAATGGAGAGCGTTCTCCATACTTGTTGATCACTCTAAAGAAATGACCATGCAAGTGCATAGGATGATGCATCATGGTGAGGTTATTAAAAGTGATTCGCACTTTTTCTCCTTGAGAAATTTTAATCTTGTCAGCTTCAGACAATGGCACTCCATTCATACTCCAAATGTATCGCCACATGTTACCAGTGAGATTCAGTAATATATCTCTAGCTGGTTTCTCATCATTAATTTCAGTATTATTTGGAGATTCTAGGTAATCGTAATTGTATTCTGCGAACATATTCATCCCTCCCATTTTTTTATCAGAAGACGACATTTTCATTCCATCTTCTTTTTCCATTTGGGTTTGATTCATTTTCCCCTTTTCCATGTTCATATCGTCCATTTCACCTTGCTTCATCTTAGCATTACCCATCCCTTCCATCTTCATGTCACCTTTCATTTTCATACCCCAATTATTCATTAACTCTTTAGGTTCTTCATCACTAGGTTTAAATTTCATGGCTGGTGCACCCATACGCATATCCATCTTAGCCATTTGCTGCATCATTTTAATTTTATCTGGCCTATCTAATTCTTGTGCAGATAAAACATCTCCCTCACCTAAATAAGCAGTAGAATATCCTGAGCCATCTTGCGCCATCGCTCTAAACTCTACCTTTCCTTTTTCAGGAATGGTTACAATGAAATCGTAAGTTTCTGCTATCCCTATAAATGTTTTGTTTCGCTTAACTGGCACTACATCTAATCCATCAGCAGAAACCAAAAGTGGAGCTTCTCCTCCGAAAGTCATCCAAAATTGCGAAGAAGCAGAACCATTTATTATTCGCAGCCTAACCTTTTCTTCGGGCTTAAACTGTGGATATTCTTGAACTTGTTTGCCATTTACCAAAAATGCCGGATAATAAATATCAGCTATGTCTGCACTTTCCATTCGCTGTTTCCAGAAGTTTAACTGTGCTCCAAAAGCACCACGAGCAATTACCTGATTTAATGGTGTGGCTGTTCCTTTTTTTACATTATACCACTCATTCCCGCGCTTCAAGTTTCTTAATACATTCTTCGGTTTTTGATTTGTCCAGTCAGACAGCACCATCACTAATTCTTTATCATATTCTAAATTCGTTGCTTCTTTTGGCTCAATTACAATGGCACCGTAAACACCACTTTGCTCTTGCAACATGGTATGTGAATGGTACCAATATGTTCCTGATTGAATTAGTGGAAACTCATATTTCTGAGTTTTTCCGGGTAAAATGGGCGGAGTAGTTAGATATGGAACTCCATCGTAAAAGTTGGGTAACAATAAGCCATGCCAGTGGACAGAGGTTTCTACATCCATTTCATTTTTTACATATATTACTGCATAATTCCCTTCTGTAAACTTAAGAATTGGCCCCGGCGTAGTTCCATTTACCGTCATGCCTTTTACCTCTTTGCCAGTCTTATTAAGCGTTTCTTCTTTTATCGTGAGGTTATAAACTACTGTATCTGTTTGGGCTGATGCCGAAAAGATTTTAACAGTGAGTATAAACAAGATAATAAGTGTATTTTTTATATTCATTAAACTAAAGCGTTAATCGTAAAATTTTCAGGTAGACATTTCTGTCACATCTTATAAAACATTTAACAATATCTTGCCAAGCAGAATATATGATTTAATCTATTGATAATCAATTATATATAATTTAGTCTATCTAAGATCAGTGTGTCTAAAATTACACAATGCTATGAAATAGATTCTACAAGAGTATTCATATATTTCATGAAAATTTCGAGATGAAATATATTTTAATACTTAAAAAAATCACTATTGTATATATTGTTATTTTATAAGCTAAATAGGATTAATCCATAGATATTTTCTGAAAATATTCTATTAGTGTATTTTTCTCTTTTTTCGAAAGTCTTGCATTATTGTGCATTATTAAGTAAGTAGGTAAAGGCATTTTATTATCCTCAATTTGACTGATGATTGACCTTATTTTCATCTGCTTCATCCTCTGTGAAAGAGAACCAAATTTTGAAAAGTTCAACTCTGAGATACCATTTGAAATATGATTTTGCAACAACCAATTAATAGGTTGAATTTTACTATACCATGGATAATTTGTCTGATAGCTGTGACAGTCATAACAAGATACGCGAATTATATCTCTAATTTCATTAGGGGGCTGAAAATCCTTAATAAAATCAGTTGAAGGTACTTTGTGTATTTCATTGTATTGAGTAGGGATAAATTGTATCCCTACAAATACAAATGAAAAAAAAATAATAAGATGTTTTAAGGCCTTCCTCATTTCATTGAGATTGTTTCTTTTACAGAGCCACATGTAAGCATCTTACTTCCAAATAATGGGTTTTGTATTTCAGAGGATGTACTCAGCCACGAGCCACCTTTCCCCTTATTAAACATTGGGCAATATTGCTGATACAAAGTCCTATCTGTACCTGTCAAGGCAATTAAATCCACAAAATCTTTAGCCATACTTTCAAAATGCTCTCTTTGATGAGCTATTTCACTTTTGGCTATGTGTTCACCATGCACCTTAACTACCTCAAGTATTTCTTTTATCTCAGCCTGTTTTGTTGCATCATAGGATGCTAAATTTATTTGGAGAGCAGACTCTGACAATTTTTGCCCAGCATTTGCAGCTGCCTTAGAATTATCTTGAACTAAAGCATTCTTAATCTCTAAATAGTTATCTATTAGAATAGTAATGGTACTATTTTGTTTCATGGTCATTTCTACACTTTCTGACATTGCATGTCCAGCTTCATTTGCCTTTGCTTCATGATCATGTTGACCAACAACCTCTTTCTGATTATTACTATTTCCACATGCAAATAATGATAAACTTACACTTACAATAAGTGCTAATACAAACATTGATTTTGACTTTTTCATTTTATTATAAATTTAAAAATTAAACATTTGAATTACAGTCTGAACAAGTATGAATAGATGGGTCTTAGTATGAAAGTTCATTTTTTCAGACAAATGATATGTCCCCAATTTTACAATAGCTTTCATTTTATTGTTTTAGTAGTTTCTCCACAAGAAAGCATTGCTTGACCGAAATAAGGATTCAAAATATCCTTTTCTTTACTTAACCAATCTGCTCCCTTATTAGAATCTGCCATAGGACAGTGTTGTACATAAATTGGAGTAGCTATTGGATCGAAGGATTCTACAATGGCAATCATTGTTTTTGAAATACTAATGAAGTTTTCTCGGACTGTTTTAATTTCAGAAAGATGTTCAATGTGTTGTATACTCTGTTTTAATACAGATGAATGTTGCATCCAAACAGAATGTGCATCACCTTTAAAGAGATTCATATCTACCTTATCTAGTAACTTACTTAACTCAACACCAGATTCCTTAGCCTTATCAAAATCATCATTCACCAATGCTTCTTTCATGCTAAAATAGTGAACAAATAATGGCTTTAAGGCCTCTTTCACTTCGACAGTTACTGATATTTTTTTTGAAGTCATTGGCCCATTTTCCATGTTTACGTGAGTATTTCCACCATGATTATGACCTGTCATAGCCATGCCACCTTCTGGATTCATCATACTAGGCTTGCCTGCCAATTGAGCAGCAGCATCTATACTAAAAGTTCCATTGATAGCAATCTCTTCACCAGGCTCTAAGCCAGATTCAATCTCATATCCTCCTGCCAGCTCAGGTCCTAGTGTAACTTCTCTCATCAAAAAGCTAACACCTTGAGCAGTATTTTGCATCACATATACTACAGAGCGTTTTCCTGTCCACATAACCGCAGATTTTGGTACAGTCAATAGAGAGTTTGTTTCACTATAATTTGATTGTACTATTCCATTAGCAAACATTTCTGGTTTAAGTAATAGATTTTTATTACCGGCTTCAACTCTTGCTTTAGCTACTCTGGTTTTGGGATCAATCACAGGGTCAATGTAGCTAACGATACCATCAAATGTTTTTCCGGGATTGGATGGGATTGTATAGCTGATCGAGGCTCCTTTTTTTACCCATGTCATATCAGATTCATAAACATCAAACAATACCCATACTTTTGATAAGTCGGCTATTTGGTAAACAGCTTGACCTGTTTTAATATAATCACCAAGATTGACCATTTTTTTCGTTACATACCCTGATACATTTGCCAGTATAGGAAACTCCTCCATGGTTTTTCCTGAGGTCAAAATCTGGTGAATCTGATTTTCTGTCAGTTTCCAATTTTTCAATTTCTCCTTGGCTGATTTGAATAGTCCGGGTTGTGTCTCTTTAATTTTTTGAGCTTCAAATAATTCTTCTTGAGCTGTCACTAATTCAGGAGAATAAATATAAGCTATCACCTGACCTGCTGATACAAAATCACCAGTAAAGTTTACAGTAAGTTTTTCAATTCTACCTGGAAGATGAGATGATTGAGTATATAACAAGCGTTCGTCAGCCTGAACTTTACCGGTTAATCGTATTGATTTCTCAGCATTTTTTTTGCCAACCACCATTGTTTCTATTTGTGCCAATTGCATTGCTGTTTGAGACATACTTACTGCCATTGGATCAATTTCATCAGTATTTTTTTCCAATGGAATAAGTTCCATTCCACAAATAGGACAATCACCGGGTTCATTTTTTCTAACTTGAGGGTGCATAGAACATGTCCAAATTGTGGATGATGATGCTTCTGTATGATTATGTTCATCTACTGGAGATTTATGGAATTTTCCAAAGATGAACCATCCTAGTAACAAACCTAAGATAAGTGTGCTACTTGCTATGATAACGGTTGATTTATTTAGATTTTTCATATTATTTTTTAATTTGCCTTTTTAACAATTGTGCATTTAAAGCGACTATTACAGTACTTAGACTCATTAAAACAGCTCCTATTGCTGGACTTAAAAGAATTCCTACACTTGCCAAAATACCCGCTGCTAATGGTACTGCTACAATATTGTAGCCTGCTGACCACCATAAGTTTTGCATCATTTTTTTATAAGTTGCCCGCCCAAATAAAATAAGATTGGTTATATCTTGGGGATTGCTATTAACAAGCACTATATCTGCAGTTTCTGCAGCTACATCTGTTCCTGAACCAACAGCAATACCTACATTAGCTTGTGCAAGAGCTGGTGCATCATTGACCCCATCTCCTGTCATTGCTACGAAATATCCATTTTGTTGATGTTCTTTTATAATGCGCTGCTTGTCTTCTGGTAAAACTTCTGCATAGAAGTTGTCTAGTGATAGTTGATCACTTACCGCTTTTGCAACTCTTTGATTATCACCAGTAGCCATAAATACTTTTATACCTCTTTCTTTGAGTGTATTGATAGCCACCAAAGATTCTTCACGTATTTCATCGGCAAGAGCAATATAACCAATAAGCGAACTGTCAATCAAAACAAATACGACTGTTTCATCATCAGATTTAAAAGCATCAGATGGAGCTTCAACTCCTAGCTCTTTAAGCATTCCTGGACTTACTATTTTAATTTCTCGATCTTTAAATCTTGCTTTTATGCCTTTTCCTGTGATATTTTGGAAATGTTCAACTGCGCCTAAAGTCAAATCTTTTTCTTTTGCTTTCCTAACAATACCCGCTGCAATAGGGTGTTCTGAACTATTTTCTATAGATGCTGCTATTTGAAGCAACTCATTATCTGAATGTGAATTAGAAATACTTTTATAGCGGGTAACTCCAAATTCACCTTTTGTTAAAGTTCCTGTTTTATCAAAAATGATTGCCGTAATTTTACGAGCATTTTCAAAAGCAGTTCTATTTCGTATTAACAATCCATTTTTTGCCGATATTGAGGTAGATATGGCTACAACCAAAGGAATCGCTAGACCCAATGCATGGGGACAAGATATAATCATAACAGTCACCATACGCTCTAATGCATAATCAAAGTCTTTTCCCATACTCAACCACACTACCAGCGTTGTTAGTCCAGCGCCCAAGGCCAAATAGAATAACCATGCTGCTGCTTTATCAGCCAAATTTTGGGTTTTTGATTTAGTTTCCTGGGCTTCTTTCACCATACCAATCACTTTAGATAGGTAAGAATCCTCACCTGTATGTTTTACCTTGACTTTTAGTGACCCATGCTCATTTACTGAACCCCCGATTACTTGATCATCTTTATGTTTAATCACAGGTTTTGATTCTCCTGTTAACATAGATTCATTTACATGACTTTCACCTTTTACAACAATTCCATCAGCAGGCACTTTTTCTCCAGGTCTTATCAGAATCATTTCATTACTTTTTATATCTGCTATAGGAACATCCTCATACACTCCATCTTCTTTGATTCTACGGGCTATAGATGGCATCATCTTGGCCAATTCCTGTAATGCATTAGAGGCTCCCATCACTGACTTCATTTCTATCCAATGACCTAATAGCATGATAACAATTAAACTAGCAAGTTCCCAGAAGAAAATTTTACCATTGAGGCCAAAGACAACAGCCGAACTATAGAAATAAGCAACTGAAATTGCCAAAGCTATTAAAGTCATCATACCAGGAGATCTTTTCTTTATTTCCTCCACCATTCCTTTTAGAAATGGCCATCCTCCATAAAAGAAAATTACAGAAGAGAGTATAAACTGAATGGACCGATCACCTTTAAAACCCAGTTCAAAACCAACCAAATTCTGAATCATTGGTGCAAGCACAATGATGGGGAAAGTAATCACCAGTGATATCCAGAATCGTTTCTTGAAATCTGCAATCATATGAGCATGATGATTATGGTGATCATGATGCCCATGATGATTTTTATTTGCTATATGTTGTTGATGTTCCATGACTATTTCGCTTTTGCTGTGATATAATCTAACTCGGCCATCTTTATATAATAATCTGACAATGATGAGGCCTTCATTTTTTGATATTTTAATACTTGTTGTTGCATACGCAATACTTCTTCAAAATCTTTTCCTGAGTTGCCGTAAGAACTTAGCAATAATCTCAAAGATTGATTTGACTCTTTTATTTGTTCTTCATATAGGAAAATGAGTTCTGATTGCTTTTGAAGCTCAAACCAGATCATCTCATAAGAACTTGTTAGCCTGTTTGCAACTTCTTCCTTTTGCAGCGAATAAGAAGCTTCCATTAGCTGTGCTTCCTTTTCTGCTGCCTTATATTTGCCCCTGAAAATTGGAAGGCTAACAGACACCATAGGCATTAATACATCTTTTCCATTATCAGCAACAGACATATCTGTTCGCTGACCTACAATTACATAATCCAGTCCAATACCAAGCTTTGGGAGCCCTTGTTTGATAGCTACTTGTTCACTTGCTTTACTTGCCTGAATTTTTAATTCCAACTCAGTTATCAATGGATTGGAAATGAGCATTGTATCTTTTCCATAAGCTGAAGATAAACTAACCAGTGATAAAGAATCTTCAATAACAATTGTTGTATTTTCTGCTCGATTCAAAAGTTTATTAAAGCGTGTTTCAAGTGGTTGTTCCTTTTGCTCTAATATAGAAAGGTTCGTAGAGGCATCTTTTAGCATAATATCAACCCTTAGTACATCTACCATTGCCCCTTTACCGTTTTGAAACTTTACCGAGGCAATATCCTTGTAAGATGAAAGGATACCTATATTCTCTTTTTCAATTTCTACAAGTCTTTCAAGCTCAATAAGAGGATAATAAGCAGCTGAAATCTGATAAAAGAGTTTGTTTTTTGCTTCCAAAAACTCTTGATATTTTGCTTCTGCCATTAAGGTAGCTACATCCTCCTGAACTTTTAATGTCCCAAACCATGGAATCATTTGTGTCAAAGAAAATTTGGCTCGTTGAGGACCAACTCGGGTCTCAACTGGAGAAATGAAGTATCCAAACGAAAGGTTGGCATCTGGCAAGCTATTCACCTGAGTTACACGTTGCATTGATGCTTCAAATGACTTGTACTTTGCTTGCAAACCGGGGTTATTTTCTGCAGCTTCTTTAAAATACGCTGTTAGCGTTTGAGCCTCTAAGTTGAAGCTATACCCCAATGCTAAAAAAACTAAGATTATATATTGTTTCATGACTGGGAGTTTAAAAGTTTACCTTCTTCTCTATAACAATAAATTACTGGAACAATGAAGATACTAATAAGGGCAAATGCCATCCCTCCAAAGGACGGAATAGCCATAGGAATCATAATATCCGAACCTCGGCCTGTAGAAGTCAATACAGGTAACAGTGCAATCATTGTAGTGCCAACTGTCATTAAAGCTGGTTTTATTCTTCTTAGTCCTGCTTCTAATACTGCTGCTCGAACTTCTGCGATTGTCGATGGTTTGTTTCTTTGAAAACTTTGATCAAGGTAGGTAGCTATTAATACCCCATCATCTGTTGCTACTCCAAACAATGCAATGAAACCAACCCAAACTGCTACACTCAAGTTAATGGTATGCATTTGGAAAAGATCACGAAAATTGGTTCCAAAAAGCGTGAAATCTGCAAACCAATTTTGGCTATATAACCATAACATAATAAATCCTCCACTAAAAGCCATAGCTATTCCTGTAAATACCATCAGCGAAGTAGAAACAGAACGGAATTGAAAATATAATATCAAAAATACAATGCCTAATACTAGTGGTACTATGATGGATAATCGTTTTTCTGCTCTTACCTGATTCTCATAACTACCTGAGAATTTATAACTCACACCAGCAGGAACTTTCAGTTCTCCAGAATCAATCTTTTTCTGAATCATTGATTGTGCCGCATTTACTACAGTTACCTCCGAAAATCCTTCTCGCTTATCAAAAAGAACATATCCAACAAGGAATGTTTCTTCACTCTTGATTGCTTGTGGCCCTCGAACATATGTGAATTTTACTATTTGAGATAGTGGGATTTGAGCTCCTGTTGGAGTAGGCATCAGTATTTTACCTATTGCTTCAGCATCATCTCTCAGCTCTCTAGGATAGCGTACCCTCATAGGAAATCGTTCACGTCCTTCTACTGTAGAACTTATTTTCATCCCTCCAATGGCCGTCTCAATTATTTGCTGTACATCATCAACATTTAACCCATATCGAGATATTTCATCTCGATCAATATCTAGGTGTAAATAGGGTTTACCAACAATCCTGTCTGCAAATACGGCTTCTGATTTTACTGATGAAACTTCCTTAAGTGTATTTTCTAATGCTAAACCAAAATTTTCTATTGTCTTTAGATCTGGACCATAAACCTTTATTCCCATAGGTGCACGCATTCCTGTTTGAAGCATTACCAAACGGGTTTCAATGGGTTGTAACTTTGGTGCTGAAGTAACTCCAGGTAACTTGGTTACCTTCACAATCTCATTCCAAATATCATCTGGTGAATGAATATGTTCTCGCCAATTTCGATAATATTCGCCATCCTCATCTGCTATTAAATCATTGGCAGTTATACCTTGCTCTAATCCTTCTTGATTAGTAATTGAATCTCCATTTACAGTTATAAACTGCTTATCATTATCAACTTTAAAGCGTTGTCTATGCCCCTTTTTATTTAGTTCATATTCAGGTTTGTAGTTAATCACGTTTTCATACATTGAGATGGGTGCAGGATCTAGAGCAGATTCAACCCTTCCTAGTTTACCCACTGTCAATTCTACTTCAGGAATATTAGTCAACAACATATCCAGTTGACCTACTATCTTTCTATTATATGTTACACCAGAATGTGGCATTGAGGTTGGCATCAAAAGAAAACTTCCTTCGTCTAGTGATGGCATAAATTCTTTACCTATACCTGGAAATATCTCTGTAATTCCTACCCAAACTTTGCTATCATTTATTTTCCAACCAACTTTTTGTAAGCCAATAGAAACAAACCCAAATATACTATTAAAACCTAACCAGATATTAGCCCCTAATAGTATTAGAAGCCCTGGTATGATCAGGAACTTGAATTTATTATTCAAACACCAATTTAGTACCTTTTTATAGTTGTACTCTAAAATGGTAAATAAGCCTAGTATTGTACCTACTAATAAGGCCACAAATAAAAAATTAAGTAGTAATGGTTTTGATGCCCCCAATGGCAACCAATATTCTGCCAATAGCCATACTACACCTATTAGAACGATGATTAACTCTGCATAAGTCAACAGGAAGTTTGGAACTTTAGGAAGTTGTTTCTCATTAATGCCCAAATACTTCTTCAATAATGCAATTGAACCAAATAACAGAAGAAGTACACCTGCCCAAATTTGTCCAATAACTATTCCTAATAGTCCAATTGCGATTAATACATAATTACTATATTTTTTTAAAAACCTATTTTGAACCTTAAACCCAAAAAACCAATGTGCAAGTGTCGGTAAAATTATTAAGGAAACAATTAATGCAGATAACAAAGCAAAGGTTTTAGTAAATGCCAATGGGCCAAAAAGTTTTCCTTCTGCTGCTTGCATTGTAAAAACAGGTATGAAACTAACTATTGTGGTTGATACTGCTGTAAGGATGGCTGTTGCTACTTCTGATGCTCCATTATATATGGTTGCTATCAATTTTTGACCTGCTGGTGCCTCTTCAATATGCTTAATTATGTTCTCCGATAGGATGATGCCTAAATCCACCATTGTTCCAATAGCTATGGCAATACCAGACAATGCTACAATATTTGCATCTACTCCAAAATAACGCATTGCTATAAATACCATGAGTACAGCTATTGGAAGTAAACTTGATATCAGAAATGAAGCTCTCAGGTTATAAACCATGACGATAACAACCAGAATGGTTATTAATATTTCAAGAGATAAAGCCTCTTCTAGAGTACCTAATGTCTCATAAATCAGTTCTGAGCGGTCATAAAAAGGGACAATTGTTAGTTGACTTTCCCTTCCATCTGAAAGTGTTTTTTTTGGTAACCCTGGGGCTATTTCTGCTATTTTTTCCTTCACATTATTTATTACTTCCAAGGGATTAGCTCCATATCTTGCTACAACCACACCTCCTACTACTTCGGCACCATCTTTATCCAGTAAACCCCTACGAGTTGCTGGGCCAATAGAAACTACTCCAATATCTTTTATCCTGATTGGCACATTATCCTCGACTGCTACGACTGCTTTTTCTATGTCTTCCACCTTTTTAACATAACCCAATCCTCTAACTAAATACTCAGCCTGATTAATTTCTATCGTTTTGGCACCTACATCTTTATTAGACTTCTGAACTGCCTGCATCACTTTATAGAGTGGTATATTATAGGCTTTCATAGCATCAGGATTCACATCAATCTGATACTCTTTCACAAATCCTCCAATTGATGCAACCTCAGATACCCCTTCTGTAGCATTTAGACCATATTTTACATAAAAATCCTGAATTGTTCGGATTTCATGCAAATCCCATCCCCCTGTTGGATTACCTTTTTTGTCTCGGCCTTCTATCGTATACCAATATACTTGACCTAAAGCAGTAGCATCTGGCCCTAAAGCAGGTTGAACGCCTTCTGGTAGCAGACCCGATGGTAAAGAGTTTAGTTTTTCTAAAATTCTGGATCGTGACCAATAAAACTCAACTTCTTCAGAAAAAATAATATAAATACTTGAAAAACCGAAGATTGACGAACTACGTATGGATTTAACTCCTGGAATACCCAGCAGATAGGTGGTCAATGGATAAGATATTTGATCTTCAATATCTTGGGGTGAACGACCTTGCCACTGAGTAAAAACGATTTGTTGATTTTCTCCAATATCGGGTATGGCATCAACCGGAACAGGATCAGATGGTAATCCGCCTACTTTCCATCCAAAAGGTGCTGTTACTATACCCCAAGCTACAAAAGCTAAAAGTACGAGAATAGTCACCAATTTATTCTCTAGGAAATATTTTATAATCTTATTAAGCATAATTCAATTAAGTTTGATTGAACATATGAAAATTGTTCAATGACACAAGTGTCATTCAGCCCTTCTGCACTTAGCAGAGAGTTGTTAATTGAATTATATAGTTTAAATTAGGAAGGTTTGAAAAAGGACCTGTATATCCCTTTTCCGCAATGGGGGAGAGTAATAAGAATTGTGAATTAAAGCTGCTACTTTTAAAAAAAGTGGTTGAACAAAAGTATGTACAAACGCTATTAAAAATATTGGATTGATTATTTGATAAGCAGTAGCTATCTCCACATTATCATCCATATCTAAAACCTGATGCTGATTTTCACAACATGTTTTAGACTTCAACCTTTTTCCTGATGAATATTGCAATTCACAATCTTTATCCATTCCTGACATGCCACAATCAAGATCATGTAGTCCGATTGAAACTGAATTTTTTACAGCTTTTCCACCACACAAATGCGTGTCTATTGATAAACCTACATTTGAAATCAATGTAAGTAGTGATAGTAATATGGAAATAGCTTTTTTCATCTTTTACAAAAGAAAAGAAAATTAATTAAACTTGTTTATAGAATTCTGAATTTTATTTACATTATTTTGTCTAAGCCAAACGTTCATCATATTGCCCTACTTTATAAGGTAAGGGCTCTATATAATGTGCCTTTATGTAAAGTGTATCCTTATGTTGTCATAATATTTATACTTTTATTTCAGAGAGATAGAATGAAAACTTCTTTTCTAATAAATCTGGTAACCTTCATAATAAAACAAACCAATACCTCCTTTTAGGCAAAAATCTGCATTATCTATATGAGGATTAAAATTTTACTCAATATTAAAGATTAGACAGACACATAACTGTAAACTATATAAAAGATGAAAATATCAATTTTGACAAGCCTCTTGATTCTCTTATCATTAGCTGCTCAGACTAGTCCAGTTCTTAAGATTAAATTTGATAATATAGAATCAGGAAATATATTTCTAATTAATGTGCAGAAAGAACTTACTGATACTTTGTCTATTAATGATGGTAAAGTTACTTATGAAGCCAAGATAGCTGCTCCAACTTTTTTTTATTTGATAGTTGATGGATATAATAATACACGCCCACTAGAATTAGTACTTTCTAGCCAGTTAACAGAAATGAACTTTGAAAGTTACAAAGTTGTGGGTGAAAACACTGTAGATGAGGCTTATCCGAATAGTCCTATTTTCATTTCAGACCCGAATAATAACATCGCATTTTTTGAATTTTTATCACGTTGGAAAAGCTTTTACAACACGATTCAGGCTCTATCTGAAAATGACTCAGAAGAGCAATTAGAAAAAAGAAAGAACACCTACCATACATTTCTATCAGCCAATAAACGAATTATTGAGAATAATAGCGATCAATATGTTTCTGCTAAAATGATTGATTTTTTGCTCAATAATAACCTACTTCAATTTGAAACTTTGCAAACATATTATGATTTACTGAGTCCTAAAGTAAAAGAATCTTATTTAGGTTTTAAGATTGGTGAAAAATCAGGTAAAGCTGGCCACTTACAACCTGGTAAACCAGCTCCAGAAATAGCACTCGTAGATATGCAAGGCAAAAAATATAGCCTCCAAAGTTTGAAGGGTAAAAATGTGATACTTCATTTTTGGTCATCATCTTGTGCACCTTGCATCAAAGAAGCACCAGACTTACTAAAGCTCCAACAGAGAAACAATGAAAACCTAGTTGTAATAAATCTCT
The DNA here is from genome assembly GCF_026250525.1 of Chondrinema litorale. Classification (GTDB taxonomy): domain Bacteria; phylum Bacteroidota; class Bacteroidia; order Cytophagales; family Flammeovirgaceae; genus Chondrinema; species Chondrinema litorale. The sequence continues at coordinate 106,830 of NZ_CP111055.1, read as the reverse complement.
CACTTGACACGGATAACTCCAAATGGAAAAAAGGCATCGAAAAAGCAGGTATTGAAGAAATGATCAATGTATGTGACCTACAAGGATACAACAGTGTTACAGCTAAAAGTTTTGATGTTACCTTTATACCTGTTTACTACTTAATTGATGCTAATGGTGATATTTCTTTAAAAGGTACCCTCAGTCAAATTGCAGAAAAAATCAAGAAAAATATGCCATAATAATTAAGTATTCAGTTGGATTCTGGAACACATAATACCGAAACAACCTTACAGGTTTTACTTTTCAATTAAGGTTAAAACTATATAAGTTAACTTTTAACCTTCATTAATTGCTCCCCTATTTTCTGCTAAATTTCGGCAAATTAAATTCATTATTATTCTGTTATAGCTTTATATATTCCTACCGTTTTTTTAAAATAATGTTGTCTTTACTTGAAAGTAATATTAACAGTACTAAAACTAAATATTTCATTTTTCATAACACCAAACTAATATGAGTATACATCCCAGTTGCTAGATCGGATTAAGTGTAATGATAGTAGATAAGTTTTTAAAAACTCAGTTCACATATTCATTTTTAGCATTTGCTAGCAACTTTCCACTTATTTTCCACCATATTTTGCTGGTATCCCTGCATTATCAGATTCTATAGTCCATAAAAGACTAACTATCCACCATCGACCGCTATAATAGGTTAATTGATAGCTATTTATCCCTCTTTCATTTACTCCCTCAGAGTCTTTACCATAAAAGCTTTGGAATACTTGAGCAATGCCATTGTATTCATCAACAACTTTATGAATTTCTTTTTCAAGATATCCTTGCTCATAATAAGGATCTTTCAAGAGATTAAGAAAGTCATCAAGTGATGCAGTTTCAGCATTTGTAGAATCAGCAACTGTGAGTATTGCTGAGGGATGAAATAAATTCCTAACTGCTGCAGTATCCATTTTCTCCCCCTTTTCAATGGTTATTTGATTAAGTAGTTCATTAATAATTCCGTCAATAGATTCAACTGGATCTTCAGTCTTTTCCTGAGCTAAAGAACTTATTGAAGTGGTTATAAAAAGTGTTATATAGAGAAAATATTTCATATAGTGTTTATTAATTGCTGCTAATATCTAAATAAGCTCAGTGAGCATACCCTTTCAAATTGATTCTAAAATTAGTGTTTTGCAAAAAATTGATCATAGCTCTTTTTTCTCATTGGCTTATCGCTTGTTGGCAACTGTAATTTTTCCGTCCTGCCACCCTTTGGGCAAATACAAATTCAGTCCTGTTGACTTTTCAATATCAATTAGATTATTTCTGAGTTCAATACTTCTTAAGCCAATTTCTGATCGATTTTCATTCACCGTTTTGAGTTCAGTTGCGTTAGGAATCTTTCCAATAAATCCACACGCAGATAATTCATGTCCGGATAGTCCAGCAGTCTTCCAGTCTTCTATTTGGGCTAACTCGTAAGGTGATAATTCCCCTCTTTTTAAGGCTTTCATTAACTTTGGCCTTAATTTTTTGTACAAGGTGTCTTTTGAATTATAGTCAAGCGAAATGGAGTTATGATGACATAAAATAACTGAAGCCCATAGATTATTTCCGATTAGTTGTTCTCCTGGATAACCATATTCATTTAAAATTTGCTCAAGTTTTTCTAATTGATGTTCGCTATGAGGAGCAAATTTTCTTTCAGAATATCTCCTTTTGGATTTTTGTCCAATTCTGATAAAAGCCCCAAGCGCCATTTTCTGGTCATTCTTAAACATTTCATGGACTTGTTCTTTAATCCCGAAATTTAGCCTTGATAAGTAGATTTTGTGGAGTGAATCATACTCTGAAACAATAATCTTTGCCCATTCAGAACATTCTTTTAATGATTGTAAGTTTTTACTTTTGTTGATGCTTTTGAATGTCCAACCAGCCTTGATTCCCAGTCTTAGGAACTTCAAACCTGAATTACAATCTTTTTCATATGCGCTGAGTTCTGCAGCCACTTTGATATCTCTTAGAAATAAGAAATCAAACTGATTAAAAAGAGAATCATACATTTTAACTGCAGAAGTATACTTTCCTTCGACAATTAACTTTTCACATTCAATTACTTTCGAATGGTAGATTAAGTAGTTTTCTTGGGCATTGCTCTTAGTAGAAACTAAAAGGGGGACTATAAAAATAAGGCTAAGAGAAAGTTTTTTCATTAATGTCATCAAATAAAAGAATGCATTTTTGCTGTAAATGGTTGCCAGTGGTAAGTATGCATTCTACTTTACCCTTACAGAATTCTACAATAACACATATCTATAATCTGCCTTTATGTAAAGTGGGCTCCTATGTTTCCATGAGTCATTAGAGCAAAAAAAGTTAGGATTACAAATTTTATTAAAACTACTTTCCATAATTCCCTTGTGCATAAGATGACACAATGCTAGTTGTGGGAGTCTTGCAGTTATTAGGGAAATCGAAAAAGTAAATGCATTTTGGCAATCCATCTTCAAAAACAACCTTCACCCAACCTTGGCTATTGCCTCCAAAACCAGTGTAACTATAATTTGCTTTGATGGAAATAGGTCTTCCTTGATTATCTTTTGATTCCATTGTTACTCCTGAAATACTTCCTGCTGTGTATCGATTCATCATCCAAGTTTGTGCTTGGGCTGTAACTAAGTCATCTATCAATTTGTTAAAGTTTTGTGAGCCTGTAGGACCACCCGACTCTTTCATTGTTTCATATTTACTTTTACCTTGTATCCGATTTAGAGGTTGATTTCGAGCAAATAACTTAAGATTTTCTTCCAATTTTCTCAAGGCATCACAATCGCATTTGTTCAGACCAAATATTTGATTCATATCTAGTTTTAAACCTTTTGCTTTGTGTGCTAGATCAACAGAATTACCTAAAGAATTTGGATTCATAATATACTCCATTACATTATTCAGTCCATTAGCTCTATGTATTTGCTCAATCTCTAACTTAGCTTTATATAGATCAGAACGAGCATACAAACCAGTCCACACCCACTCCCACTCAACACAATATCTACTTACCTCCACGCCATATCCATTCGTAGTAACACTTTCTTTAACACATACCTGCTCCATTATTTTAACTTTGTCACTAGGTAAATAATCAGCACACTGCTCTCCATAGGATCTTAAATACTGCTCAAAAACTCCGAGAAAATAGGGGTTTTCCCTAATCAATTCAATATTCTCAGAATGCCCTCTATATAGATAATCAAAAAGCTCCGCGTTATACATTCCTTCTGTATTCAATTCTGAATTTTGGGCTTGAGCTGGTATTATAAAAAATATTGGTAGAATTAATTTCAGTAAATATTTCATGGTTTTAAGAAAGGTACCTTTTAATGATAAGAGATTATTACTAGTTCAAAATACTATTGGAACTGATAGAACTAAACGAGAATTAATTTTACCAAGAAGAAATTTAAAAACACATACCTACTTACCAGTAATTTTAGCTAATAATGCTATATAACCATATTGAGTAACTTGCTTGCCTTTAGAATAAGTTACTATACCTTTGTTTTCAAGTGAGTCTCCTATTTCATCTGCTTTATAAATAGATACTTCAATTCCACACTCTGTTAGCACTTTAGCCATATCATAACTTTCACACTCAATATTTTTTTTTAACCAATCAATTACTTTTTGCTCTTCTGTATTCATAAAAAATGTTGTTATTAAAAACAATAAATAAAATTTACTACTTTCTTAATATAAGGAAAAATACTAACCTAAAAAAGCTAGAAGGCTATTTTTCAGTTTATAAAATTTAGATGTTAAAATCTAATGAAATTATAAAAGTTGTATCAAATAAATTTTGAGCTAGCTCTGTTTTAGAATCTATTCCATTTACAAATCAAATAATATTAAAAGAAAATGTATTTTACATTACCTCATATTGAAGGTGATTCTTTAATCATGATAAGCAACATTTTGAAAGCTTCAGTTGCTTCTAATGCATGAGGTATATTGGATGGCATAATAATCATTTGTCCTTCAGTTAATACATTGACATTTTCAGCAATGCTTATTTTACATTTACCTTCAATGATCAAAGCAATAGCATCAAAAGGAGCTGTATGTTCACTTAACATTTGCCCCTTATCAAATGAAAACAATGTGGTATTACCATTTTTGCTCTTAGTAATTATCTTACTTACAGTGGCTCCATTAGAATAATCTATTATCTCTTTTAATGTATGGACCTTTGCTAATTCAATGTTACTTCTCATTTTCTTGATTTTAAATACAATAATCAATAATTCTAGATTTATCCATGTTGCTTTCCTCTACAGGTAATACTCTTTCACGATTTCATAGAATAATGGTCTCTTGGGTTACTTACCTGACTATTTATAATGATTCTAAAATAGTAACTTTAATCTATTAACTGTATGATAGAAATCAATTTATGAGATGATTAGAGACCCAAAACTAGCCTAATTTTCAAGTAGGACTTAGTATTCTTATAACCGCTGTTTAGCCATTGAATTAATTGTTTTCGGACTGCATAGACTTTTTTAACAGTTCTAGGGCATGTTTCATATATTCTTTTTCTTTATCTATACTTCTAATTACTACATACAAAGAACGATGTAAACCATTTCTTCCAATGGGTCTAAAGACGATATCCTTGTTTAGGTTGTAAAGTCTTAACATCCATTTAGCTACACACATTACTCCTAAGTTAGCATTTATCATTGCTAGTGCCACTTCCGTTAGTGGTATTGCTGTTATCTGTTGTGGAATGATATTATTGGGTTTTAAAAAATGTTCATATACAGAAACTGATTCCAAAGGATAGGAATGTATCATCAAATTTAATTGTGAAAAATCATTTGCCTCTATAAATGGCTTTTTAGAGAATTTATTTGTCTTATGCATGACTACATAGAGCTCATCATTTAGTACATTGATAGAGTATAAAGCTTCTGTTAATGTAGGCTTTGTTACCAGTGCAATATCGATATCTCCAGATAATAATTGTGGTAATGGATTATGTGTTGCACCAAAAACATATTGAACTTCTACTGATGATTTTAATAAAGATAGATTCTGAGAAAACCTTGGGAATAGTGAGTAAAATGAATAACACTCACAGCTAATTCGTATTTTCTTACTTAAACTATTATTTATAGTTTGTATGTGTCTAAGCTTCTCATCGATTGAGGTTAAAACGTTAGTAGCAAGCTGATACATTTCTTTGCCTTCTTCAGTAAGTTTCCATGCATTCCTTTTTCTATAAAATACCTTAAAGCCTAAATGGTTTTCAATTTCTTTTAACTGATGACTTAATGCCGACTGTGTCAAAAAAAGTTTTTCTGAAGAATTTGCGATATTTCCTTCATCTGCTATTGTCTTTATTAGTTTAAGGTGTTTTAGCTCCATATATTCAAATATTAATAAAATCAGATTTTCTTGTTTGAAAAATATTCATGCTCTATTCAAAAAAACATCAACGTTATAACTATACCCATCAATGAAATTGATTCTAGCTTTACAGCAAATTAAATAAGAATCAACTTTGAAAGAAAAACTATCAAGAAGCATAAGACTTGCTAAATACATCTTTTATAAAGAAACATTTATAGATATTAAAGAATACTTTTGGACTTTCCTTGGCTCCTTTTTAGGTATAGGATTAATTACATTATTGCAAAGTGGGTATCTTCCAATATCAGATAATGTTTTTTTAATTGGCTCATTTGGTGCATCAAGTGTATTAGTTTATGGTGCTATCAATAGTCCTCTTGCTCAACCTCGCAATTTATTAGGAGGACATATCATTTCGGCAACAATAGGAGTATCAATTAATTTACTACTCTCTCAAAATATCTTATTGGCTGCTCCCTTGGCGGTTTCACTCTCAATTGTGGCAATGCAATGTACTAAAACACTACATCCTCCTGGTGGAGCTACGGCATTAATTGCTGTAATTGGAAGTCCAAGTGTCATTAACTTGGGATATTGGTATATCTTATTTCCTGTTATGTCTGGAGCTGCAATATTGTTTTTAACTGCTTTAATTACTAATAACTTAACTAAATCTAGGAAGTATCCTACAAAGCAAGTATCGTTCAAGAAATACTTTAGGAATGATTAATATTTAGTATGCTTTTTATTTAAGCACAAAAAGTGTATCTTAAAATATATTTTATTCCTTTATACTGCCCATAAAATAAACTCTAAATCCAAACTAAGTCCCAGATATTATTTGGGACTTTTTAATTTTCATAGAACATGACTTCTTCTTTGCTTAATTTTTCCTTTTTATTTGAGGTTTTATTACGCCATCCAGAAAAAATTGCTAAAGTAAAAATGCTTGTTACTACCCAATAAACAAAATTTGGAATTGGAAGCGGATCGCCAGCAGCGTATGAGTGTAAACCAGATAGGTAATAATTTACGCCAAATGATGTCATGATAATAGAAAAAAAAGCAATAATACTACTTAAGTTAAAAATGTAATTCCCTTTAAATTTAGGTACTAATCGCATATGTACTACTACTGCATAAACCATAATAGAAATTAATGCCCAAGTCTCTTTGGGGTCCCATCCCCAGTATCGACCCCAAGATTCATTCGCCCATACTCCTCCTAAAAAGGTTCCAATGGCCAGCATGTACAATCCAATTGTCATCGACAACTCATTAATACAAGTTAGCTCTTCAATCGACTTTTTGAACTTAGAGTTTTGTAAACTTATAAACACCAAACTAAGTATACCTAATAATGCTGATAAAGCTAAAGGAGCATAACTACTCACAATAATGGCCACATGTATTTTTAGCCAATAAGATTTTAGCACTGGAACAAGATTAGTGATTTCAGGATTAAGCCAATCTAGAAAGGACACAAATAACAATGTGCCTCCAAAAATAGCTACCACTGGCAAAATAAAATCACTCTTTGTATAAAAGATAAAACCAAAAAGGAATAATGCCCATGCCACCAGAATAATCATTTCATAACCATTACTCCAAGGTGGGTAACCACCAGCATACCATCTTAAGATCATATTGGCTGTTAGAAGAAGTGAAGCCAAAGCAATACCAAACACACCAATACTGTACATTATGTTGATCATGCTGTTTTTGACAAATACTTTGACAATTGCCAGTATCAACATATAACTACCAACGAGCCAGTATACAGGAAATAATCTATTAAAAATATTAAGTTTATTATAAAGTATTTCTGCTTCTACCCTACTTTTTTCTGGCATTACATTTTGTCCCATCGTATCCTGAAAAGTTTTAATATACTCTAGTTTGTTTTCGGCCTCAGACCAATCACTACTTACTTGCGCATGCTGAATATCATTAAAATAAACTGGAAGAATATTGGCTACAAAAACAGAATCTTCAGTTCTAAAACCAGCATTAGTAAAATTGCTATTATACCAATTATTCTCAGGACTTTTGGGTTGTGGAAAAATCTTTAAATAATTACCTGATAATGCTTGAAAAAGAATGTTAAAGCGCTCATCTACTTTTATAATCTCATTGTCAGTTTCTGAACGAACAGCTGGTTTTTTCCGTTGAGCTGCTTCAACAGCCATACTCAACCGGTAGTTATTTTCTTCATCTAACAAATCCATAAACGAAAGTGCATTTCTTCCAGAATAGCCCATTTTTTCTAGTATAAGGCCTGCTTTTTCAGGATCTATAGCAATTAGAGGTTCATATTGCCAAGCAATAGGATTTTGGTGAATGCTCAAAAAAAGCTGATCAGGATTTAATTTGATTTTTTTCCCATTTTGCTCTATGGTGTAACTTGTTTTACGACTTAATTTTCGCAAAAACTCAGATGATAATGTATTGATAGGTTTGATACGCCCATCCATATCTTGTACCATAAGTTGCCCAAAGGTTTGAGCATGATTTTTATTGATCGTTAAAACAGGTTGGCTATTATTTTTACTTACTTGTCTAGTTTGGCCAAATACAGGAAGAGTTAATAATAGGATTAAAAGTATGAATGGTGCTTTTTTCAATTTATCTAGTTTTCCAGCAACCATTCTAAATCTTGATTTTTTATCAAACAGGCTCCACATCATACCCAAACCCATTAAAAAATAGCCCAAGTAAGTAATTCTAGAACCCCAATAATCTCGATTTACAGAAAGAACTGTACCCTCCTCGTCTAAATCATATGATGCCTGAAAAAATCTATAACCCTTGTGATCTAGTACATGGTTCATAGAAATAGTGTAAGGAAAATTTCCAGATTCTGCTTTTACGATTATGTCGCTAGAATAAGCCGAGGGGCTTGTAGAGCCTGGATATCTTTCAAGTTTAAAATCTTTAAGGAAAAGTGAAAAAGGGAGATCAATCAATTGAGGTCCATACCCTAAGTGTAAATGATACCCTTGAAAACCTTGCTCTTGTAAAGGGCTATACACACCATCCATTGAAGCCAGAATAATATTTTTATTTTTTTGACTGTTACTTACTTCTACAAAAAGTAAATCAGCAGCATTTCCCATTTCTTCCTTATTAGTCGTAGTTTGATACTCCAGCTTTTTACTTGTATGAACTTGACTAACTACAAAGCTTAATACACCAGATTGATATAAAGCTCTAACTCGGAGTGAATCTTCAACTCCATTTGAAAGTCTACCTTGATTTTGTGTAGACATGACCATATAGTTATAATCATTTGGGGCTTTTATATAAAAAATATCGTTCGACTTTCTAATATTTACAGCACCTTCCTGAGCATTGTTATAAGTAAACTCTTGCCCATTAATAAATACATTCCCTCCTTTACTAAGATAGAAACTACTCCTACCTTCACCATAAGAAGCTACAATTTCCAGCACTTCATCTTCGGTTGTTCCATCAATTAATCCTTGCACAGCATCTGGGATAAATTTCACCAATCGAACTTTCAAATTGACACCTGCTTCATTCCATGTAAACTGATCGTCAGGTTGGTGTTGAGTTGTGAGGTTGAGTTGTTTTTTTACCCCCCAGTTTTTACCATCTTTGCTTGCTGTTAGTGTAAAATATCTTTCTTGTGAAATATACTGACTTGTTTCTGAGTTTTCTCTAATTCTAACAATTCCTTCATCACCTGTATATCTGGTAACCCATGCTCCAATAAGGATAAATAAAAATGCTATATGAAACAGAAATATAGGTAATCGTTCTTTTTTGAAGAGTTTATATTTCGGAATGTTCGCAATAAAATTAATTGCCAGAATAAGTAATAAAACTTCAAACCACCAAGAATCGTAATACATCTGCCGAGCAGTTGCTGTACCATAATCATTCTCTACAAAAGTAGCCCTTCCCATTGCTACAGCAAATAATAACATAGCAGCAAGCGTAAGTTTATTGGATGTAATTAATTCCCATACTCTACGAAAAGGTGATGAAGGATGTATAGTCAAAATGAAAGATTAATGATATGGATTAAAAATATATTTCTTTTTAAATGGCACTAATGAGCCTATCAAAATATTGATAGGCTCTCCCTTAACAAGAAAGATTAATTCATAGTTATACGCTTAACCTCTCTTTGATTCTCTCTCTTCTTAGCTTCTTCTAACCACTTAGGAATGATGTTTTCTTTGAATATTTCTTTTTCTTCTTCTAGCTTTTCTATATCCAAACCGACAAATGCCTGCGCTTTAGCCTTTGTTGTGATATCTGGATAAGGTACTTCTTCATTATAACCTAATTCAGAAAGCAATCTGGCTAATTTGATTCGTGCATCTTGCGCAATGGAAGTGGCAGTACTTACAATTCTACTGACTTCTACTGGAGAATGAAAAGACCCTCCATGTGAGGCAATAGAGTAATCCCATCTCCATTGCGCATGTCTGATATCTTGTAATATTGAGGTCATTTGTTCTTCACTTGCTCCTAAATCCCAAGCTTTTTTTGCTTCTACGTGTGCTCGAACAATTAATTCTTCTAGATTAGATTGAATCTTTTTTATTTTGGATTGCCTATCATATACATCTTGTATTAAATCTTCTTTTTCTTGTCTATGACATACTTGACATGAGTTTGCAACATTGGCTAATGGAGAGCGAATTTGGTGATCGGTAAACTTTTGACCTCCTTCTGCCTTATAAGGCATGTGGCAATCTGCACAGCTCACTCCTCTCTTTGCATGCACGCCAGTTGAAAATAATTCGTAACCAGGGTGTTGCGCTTTTAACATTGGAGTTTTACTTAGTGCATGTGTCCAATCTGAGAATTCTAAATCATCGTAGTACTTTTCCATTGCTTCTACTGAAGTACCATCTTTCCATGGAAAAACTAAATAAGGGACACCCTTTTTATCCGGTAAGTTTTTATTAAAATAATATTCCACATGACATTGCGCACATACGAGCGATCTCATTTCTTGGTGGGTAGCTTGATTAATATCTTTACCCATTGCCTGAAATGCTTCAATTAAAGCAGGCCTTGATATTTGAAGCGACATGGTTTTGGGATTATGGCAATCTGCACAACCAATAGGATTTACTATCTGTGCTCCTTTATCTGCCCAAGCTCCTTCATAAAATTCTGTAATACCAATTTCATTCATTAAACGAGGTACATCTGGACTTTTACATGTCCAACATGTGCTAGGCATTGGGCCTGTTCCAGGACCAGTTGGCCCTCCTGTTCTTAAGGTGTTATGAATATCTTCCACTGCATAAGCATGCCCTCTGGGTTGATTATAATCTTTTGAAAAGCCATATCCTGCCCACAATACAACCAGTTTTGGATCTTCTTCAAGGGCATCTCTAAGTTTTGAGCCATTTAAATAACTTGTAAACGATGTATCCTGAGTTCGCATAAAGGATTGATACTGTCTTGGGAAATTTTCACCCCATACTGCATTTCGTGGTTCATTTTCTTCGATCTGAACCTGTGGTTGATAAGCAAACTGACTTTCAGTCTTTCTACTTATTATACTGTTTGCTAACAAACTTAATAGTATTACTATAGCAACCGTTGCAATAAAAAGTAACCAGTTTTTCACTTTGCTATTCATGGGCTTCATCTTTAGTTTCAGTGGCTTTCTTTAGCCATTCAGGTATAAATAGTTTACGTTGCTCTTTTATAGGAACAGGATCTAAATGAAAGCCTACTGCTGAAAGGCTTTTTACCCTGCCATGTGGTGTTTCACGATGACATTCCCAACAAGTTCTATCTAAGCGATCATTTAAATGACTTTGTACCCATGAAGCACTTTGGGCATCAGTTACCTGATCAAAATGACACCTAATACAATTTGATTGTACTGCTTGTTGCCCTGCTTCATGCATAATGATGGCTTGTGGTTCAGTTCTTAAGGTGTAAATAGTAGCATGATAAAGCCCATCTTTGGCTTTAAATGCATATTGTTCAAATACATTGTTATGGGGTACATGACAATCATTACAAGTTGCTACCTGACGGTGGGCACTGTGATTCCAAGTAATGTATTCAGTGGTCATTACATGGCAGTTGATACATGCCTTCGGATCGTCTGTCAAATATGAAGTAACATTAGATATTTTAGCTATGTATACACCTAGTCCAACCATTATACCCAACAGTATTATCACTGCTGGTTGCCATTGCTTTGGAGGAATAAGTCTATGAAAGAATGCCATAATCTAATATAAATTCTAACAATTTATTCTTGCGAAGAAGTACTAATTTTAATGTACAAAAAAATATTTCAAAAAAAAATTACTACTTCACTTTTTAAACTGAAGTATTTCAAAAAGTTAAAGTTATAAAAGCATAATACCCATCTTTTATGATCTGAATCATAATGAGTCAAAAAAACACTCCTTTTAAGCAAGTTTTTGGGTAAAAAAGATTAAACTAAGTCCTGCTAATAAAAGAAGATTTAAAAAAAATAAAATATCAAACAGATTACTCAAGCCTGGTAAGCCACTCATATTAAAGAAAGAATGTACAACAAGGATTAATTCAGTTATAATAAAACCTCCAACAAATAGCCACAAACCTCCTTTTTGGATAAGTAGTGAAAGGTTTAACCAGCCCATTTGTATAAACCAACCTAATAGAAAGAAGGAGGTAATACCGATAAAGTTAAGATGCAAATAAGCGATAATGATATTTCTAAATCGATATGCCAATGCAGCTATAAAGGGTATGGATTCTATAACTTGCAATATATTTTTTGTAACCAATGAAATAAAAACAAGTACCCAAAGCATTACTACCATTTTATTTGTGTGTATTTCATGTCGCTGTTTTAATGACTTAAAAATATTATATAGAAAATATATACTTACTAATTGTATGAATGCTGCTAAACCAGCCAATCCATTGATCCAAATTGGTGGTTGTATCCATAGCGCAGAGGCAGCATATGCAGGAATTACTGATAAGGCATTTAATAAAAAAAATACTTTACCATCTTGTTTTGTGTAGTTACAGCTTTTGTCTTCTAACCATTTAAAAAAAAGTGCCATTACAGCAAACAGAAACCATCCATTATACTGGAAATGCAAGTAAAAATAGATAGCCAATTGATACCAATGTGTCTTTGCTAAATTATTTGCCATAATAGCTCCAAGAGCAAATGGCCCGATAGAAGATATAACCATTAGGATGAGTGCAAATCGGGCAATGGTAAACGAAAAATGAAATCTACTTTCTGAAAAGGTTTCTTCTTTCCTATGTTTTACAAATAACCAAACAAAAATATAACTCAGAAAAATATGTAAAGTTGATACGATAATACTTCCTGCTGCATATCCTTGCCAAGGAAATAAAATAAGCATACCTAAAACAGTTAATTGCAAAAACCAAAAAAGCCGGTCAAAAACATGTAAATATGCTTTTTGTATATACGCTGATACAAGTGCTACAAAGAGCGCATTAAAAACCCAACCTAAAAAGGCTACGTGTGAATGCCCGTGTAACCAATATTTATAATTTAAACCTGGAACAGGATGGATATAAAAATACCTGAGAAATAACCCTAGTCCTGTTACAACAAATAGGAATAGTAAAGATACCCAAGTCCACCTTTTAAATATTAACGTACTTTTACCCACTTGCTTTAATAGTTACTTAGCGTATATAGCCAGATGCCTGAATAGTTTTCATCTTAAAGTTAAAGATATTAGCAATGCTTTGTGCTTTCAATCGAGCTTCTGTTGCTTTACTTCCAGCAAAATGTGCATCTAAAGTTTCCAAAAATAATTGGATCCACCTATTAAAATGATTTTCTCCTATTGGTAATTGGATATGTTTATCAAAGGGACTGCCTTGATATTCATTTTCTCCTAATAATAACTTAGACCAGAACTTATACATTTTAGGTAAATGATCCTTCCAATTTACTTGAGCTATTTCATTAAAAATTGGGGAAAGTAATTCATCCTCATTTACTTTTTTATAAAACTCGTCTACTAGTAATTGTATGTCTGAATTATTCTCTATGTCTTTCATGTATTTATTGATTAGGATGTTAAGTCATTTACTTTAGATTTTAAATCTACCTCAATTAGCCTTTGTAAGATTTTTAATCCATCTATTCAAAATTATATCAACTTATTTTAAGTCATTATGATCTGGATCATATCTTAAATCAGATGAAACACCCATTTTTGCTCATAATGTATAACTTAAAATTGTTACAATAACAATTTTAACATACTTCAAAATATTTTGATTCTTGAACTTATATTTTGAGTTTTAAAGTCAAAATTTTTTTTTAGTATGATAAATATTGCTGTTTTAAAGAAATATGAAGCGAGTGAAACCTTCTTTAAAAAAGATGAAATCATCTTTAGAGAAGGAAACAAAGCATTATTTTACTGGCAAATTTACTGTGGTACTGTAAAAATGGTGAATTACAGCCCTGATGGTAAAGAATTTACTCAGGGTATTTTTAATAAAGGGGAAAGTTTTGGTGAACCTCCTCTTTTTACTGACTTAGAATATCCTAGTAATGCAGTTGCAGTTGATGATGTAACTATACTTAAATTACCTATTGACAATTTTTTACTGCTACTAAAGGAAAACTTTGAAATCCATAAAATGCTTACGAAAACTTTATGTAATCGCTTGCATTATAAATCAATGATGATGAGAGAAATAGCTAGTCATCCACCTGAACATCGTATTATATCTCTCATTGATTATTTTAAAAACAAAGAGACAGATAATAAAAAACTTTTTGAAGTATCACTTACCAGACAACAAATTGCTGATATGACGGGGCTTAGAGTAGAAACTGTTATTAGAAGTATTAAATCACTTCAAGAAAAAGGAGAAGTAAAAATCATTAATCGTAAAGTTTACAGATGAATTTTACGATTAACTTAAAACATGATAATGTAATTCTAAATGCTTTTTATAGCCATAATTAAGCGTATGGATATATCTTTAAACTGGATCCTATTTATACCCTATGTAAATATAAAATATACTACTATGAAAGCGATAAAAATTACCCTTAGTCTAATTTTTTCAATTTTATATATAAACTCTTTTGGTCAACTTACAATAGGAGCACAGATTCGTCCTAGAGCTGAATTTAGAAATGGTTTTAAAACCTTAACTACTAAAGAAAGAAACCCAGCTTTTTTTATTGAACAAAGAAGTAGGTTTTTCGCTGATTACAATAGCGATAAATTTGAAGTAAAGATCAACTTTCAGGATGTCCGTATATGGGGATCTACAGATCAAATATACAAATCCGAAACAGGTACACTTACCAACATATATGAAGCCTGGGGACTATATCGGCTTAATAGAAACTGGCAATTCAAAATAGGGAGAATGGATCTTGATTATAATAACGCAAGGTTTCTAGGAGATCTAGATTGGGCTGCTCAAGGCAGAAGTCATGATGCACTGGTGATTTCCTATAAAACCGATAGTAGTGATTTTAGATTAGATATAGGAGGTGCATTTAATCAATCTGGTTTTGAGCCCACAAAGTTATCAGAAACATTCTATACTGGGTTGAATAATTATAAAACCATGCAATTTATCTGGGTAAATAAGAAATTTAACAATTCCGAAATTTCTGCTATTATTCACAACGATGGCCAACAGATTCAATCTGACTCTTCTATTGCTTTCAGGCAAACTTATGGGTTAATGGCAAGTGGTAAATTAAACAAATTTAATTTTACTGCAGAGGCTTATGTTCAGAGTGGAAAAAATGCTGCAGAAAATGATGTAAATGCTTATATGTTAAGTGCAAGCTTATCCATACCTACTCCATTAACTCCTATTACCTTTGGTTTTGATATGCTTTCTGGATCATCTATTAATGATATCAATGATAAATCATTCAATCCACTCTACGGTACGAATCATAAGTTTTATGGTTTTATGGATTATTTCTATGTAGGAAATACCCATGGACAACAAGGAAAAGTGGCTGGATTAATAGATATATTTTTAAAAACTAAATTTAAAGTAAACACTAATAGTAATTTAGTTGCTCATACACATATATTTAATAGTGCAGCCGACATTTACAATCCTGAAAATTTAACTTCTTCAGTAAGTAAATACTTGGGAACCGAACTCGATATTGTCTATAATTACACATTTGACAAAGATGTTGTATTAAATATCGGGTACTCTCAAATGTTAGCTGGAGAATCTATGGAATATATTAAAGCTGCAGCTGGAGATCATGAAGCATTCAATAATTGGGTATGGCTAATGATTAGTTTCCATCCTAAAGTGGTTTTGAATAAATAATCATAGTAAGATTGAATATTAAATTTGTTCTAAGTACACGACAAAAAAAGGTATAAAGCCTTATTGATAGCTCTATAAATGTTATTAATAAAAGCCTCAGTCAAGAAGTCTAACCCATAAGTAAATAGGCTCACCGCTCTTCTTCCATGTTTTTTGATAGGTATTTGCTTATGTTTTTGGTTCAGGTAGATACCTAAGTTGTATGACCAAATAAATGCAATGGCTATCACTTTAATGAGGGTATCCAGTCTTTTCTCATCAACCACATGGGTATTTTCCAATTGAAAACCTGCTGATTTAAATGCTCTGAACATTGTTTCTATTTGCCAACGGTTTTTATAAACCTGCAAGCTCAAATCTGTTTGTTGGAAGGATACTAATATCAGATAGGCTATTTTTCCATTTTGATCTACATATTTTAGCCCAGAATAATAAACCAAAGTGTTCTGTAAATAAACGATTTTGGGATGAAAATAAACTTGATGCAGGGGTTGTGCTAACAATAGCCAATGGGCTTTAACTTTTTTGCCATTACAAAGGGTAAAATGCATATTATTACGCACCCTAATGAAGAAACGAAGTTGGTGAGCGGCCAAAAAAGACAGCCATTCCTGCCCTATAAACTCTCTGTCTGCCGTCAAATATTCAATCTTGTTTTTGCCAAAATGTGCCATAAAACGTTCCAACAGGTCTATGCGCTCTGTTTGAGAGGAGTTCCCCCGTTTATCTCCCAGCACACACCAAAATACGGGTAAACCCACTCCTTCATACAATACAGATAAGAATAGAATATTGATATTACGCTTGCCCAGTTTCCAATTGGTTCGATCTAGGCTCAAACGATATTTACCAGATAGGGGTAACATTTTAATGATCAATTGGCAGTAGACTGACTCTTGAAATTCAAACTCTGCAAAGAAACGTTGTATCCTGCGTATTTTTGAAGAAAGTAGCGCACCGTTATGATAACCAGAGGCTAAACGGTTAAAATTGACATTACGCACTTTCAGCAAAGAGGTAATTAAATAGCCCAACATACATAAACGAGCTTTATTTCCACCTACTTCTTGCTTTAAAATAGATACTAATTTGTTACTTTTATCATGGCTTTTCATCGAAGTTAATTTTAGGTGTGGTAACTCAAAAATAAACATCCGATGATGAGCCCCTTATTTTTTTGTCAGGTACTTAGAAATTTGTTAAAAAAAAGCCATTAATAACTAATAATGGCTTTAAACTAAAATATGATTATGGTTTCAAGTTAAATTATCTTTTACAACAATCAAATTACTTATTAATTTATAATATTGAATAAAATGAAGTTATTGTATTTAGTTATTCAGTATTAACAAAATTATTTATGAATACTTTGTTAGAAAACAGAAAGATTATGTCCTCTAGATACAACCATTATACCCTTACAGATTTCTACAGTAGATCATACATATAATCACAATTTATATAAAGTGTAACATATACTTCCACAGGCTACAATATTATATTTTCAAGCTTTTTTCAAGTGCTACTATTCTTTAAAATCCACCAACGATTTTCGGCTATGTGTTAAAACATACCGCATTCTATCTATTTGGTTTTTTGTGAAAGTATTCATACAAATATCACTTGTCCAATTCATGTAGTTTTCTATCATCACTTCTTCTTGGTTACAACCTTTAAAAGAAGTACAACCATAAACATAAGTATCTACTGCAGGTGTATCGTCGCAATAATCGTTGTTATCACAATCTTTCCCTCCCCATGGATGTAGTAAGCCTAGGTAGTGACCCATTTCATGGGTTAAAGTTCTGCCAAGATTATAATCACTTTCAATATCAGATTCGCCGAAATGTGCATGGTTGATAATAATGCCTTCTGCATAAAATGGTTCTCCTCCAGTAAATAGCTCATTTCCAGGTAAGTCTGTATCAGGGCCGGTAGCTTCTCCTAAATAAACATCAATGCCAGACTCTGGTAAGGGTGCTGTCCAAATGTTTATATATTTTTTATAGTCCCAATAATTAAAATTCGCAAAGTAATCGAAGCCCCAAGCATCTAGTGGATTATTTACTTCTTGGGAATTTATTCTTACGATTCCATTTGTTGGATTTCCCGCTGGATCTGTTTGTGCCAGTTTAAATTGTATTCTTGCATCATCACTTATTGGATTTGAGTTAAATCCTCTAGTACCAGCTTTTCTTCTAAAATCGTTGTTTAAGCTTTCTATTTGTTTTTCTATTCTATCAACAGATAAGTTTGGGCCTGTTCCTATAGCTTCTCCATTATGGATTATATGTACGACAACATTAATTTCAAAAACCTTTTGTTCAGGTGTTGGGTTAAGCTCTGTCTTCTCTTTTGGTTCTGTTTCACAAGATAAAAGACCTATAAAAAGGAATAGGATTAAAGTGGTTTGAGATACTTTTTGTAGAATCATAACTTAAAAAATTATTTCTACAATTGTATTTGAAATCAGCTTAAGGTAGAAAAAAAAAGGGTATACAAAATGTAAACAAGAATAATTTTGATTTATGTAACGCGTACCCTTGTCAATAAACTATTAGGGAAATTATATTTACTAATAACTGAGATAATCTTTCATAATTTATGTGCAAGCTCTTTTAGTCTTGTTGTTTTAAAAAATGAAATACTTGCTCACCTTGAGTCATAATCATTGAGTTTGTAGAAGGATTAAATGTTAATGTAACTCCTGACTTTAGATGATTGAATACATGTTTATCCATTACATCCATGGTAAATATTCTCTGTCCTTTGGGTTGAGCAATAAGCTTGTTCTTATTTCTTGATATGGAAATGATTAAAGGACTTTCTTTACTAGAATATATTCCAACATAGGGCGCTAATTCTGTGAAATTTATTTGATAGGGATTTATTTTGGGTAAGCTATAACTTTGATTAAAAATAGCTTTCAATACCAGCTGATTAATATTGTCTAGTATATAATTTTCTCCATTAGAAAGTAACACATATGTCAATTTTCGACTTGGTATATAGTAAAATATTGAATTAAATCCATCAATTTTCCCATCGTGCGTATAAACTTCTTTTTCCAGAATAGTCGCTTTGAAAATGCCCATTCCAAATCCGTCTATCTGCTCTAACATCTTGTCCAAAGTTTCTAAAGAAATAATTTCGCCCTTAAATAAGGCATCAATAAATATAGCTAAATCATATGCTGACATTACAATACCACCAGCCCCCATAGTGATAGAAGGAGCTGTTTCATTGGCTTTATTCCAATGAACTTCATAATTATAAGAATAGGTTTTTTTGTTAAATGGTATAGACTTATCTCCAAATTGAGTATGCTTTAGATGCAATGGCTTTACTATTTTTTCTTTCAAAATAGTCGTATATTTCTTATTGTAAATTTTCTCTAAAATGTAGGAAAGTAACACATAGTTAGAATTACTATAAGCTGCATCTATTCCTGGTTCAAAATCACTTCCTTTCTGTGAAATTATAGAAACCATGTCTGAAGCAGATTTCGGAGATGTATACCAATTTTTAAAGTCTACACCATTAGTGAAATTATGAATACCACTATGGTGATTTAGCAAATGAGTGATCGTAATTTTTTCTGCATGATTGATAGTTGGGAAAAAAGCATTAATAGTCTGATCTAGGTTGATCTTACCTTCTTCAACTGCTTTTAAAATTAAAGTAGCTGTAATTGTTTTTGAAATAGAACCTATTCTGTATTTGGTGTTTTTCTTTGATTTTAGATTAAAGTCTAAATTTGAATAACCTAAAGAGTAAGAGTAACCTTTGTGTCCTTTTTGGTAAATTTCAATTCTACCCATTAACTTCTCATTTCTGTCGAGTGATTTAAAAAATAGATTTAATGAATCTCGATTTATTTTATTTAATATTTGAGCATAGCAAGGGTTAAAAAATGCCAGTATAAAGCAAAAGAATATGATTCGTCCCATTTTTAGTCTTTATTTTTAAAGACATGGTTTTTATTTAAACGTTGCCTATTCTTCTACTTTAAATTAATAAACAAATACAGGGCATTTTCATGAAAAAGTTTGGATAAAAAATTAGGTTATTCTACTATCAAGAAAAAAAAGCTCACATTGCTTGCAGCCACGCTTGCAGCCGCGCTTGCAACCGCAAATAAAATAGTAAGAAACAACCTAAAAAACTGAAGTGAATGCTTATTACCTAAAATTGCAAAGCTTGCTAGACTTGAGGGATAACAGGGAAAAAAAATGACCCTGCTTGGACTTTATTGTTTTTTGTATAGCCATATGAAATGGCTAAAAAACATGATTTAATCCCTCTATTAGGTAGTAAAAGCGTTGTGAGTGAAATTATGAATGGTAAGCGGGAAATCTCTTTGATAGCAGCAAGAAAACTCGCTGGTAGATTTCTTATACCTGCTGAATGCTTTCTTAACCTTGATCCGGTAACTGTTTAATTTGGGTGATAATGCACCTTTATACTAAAAGGCAATGTTTAATACTTAAAGTTGATTAGCTATTGTAAAGTTAAAAGTACTCCCCTTTCCTACTTCTGATTCTATCCATATCTCTCCCTTATGTAACTCTACAATCCGTTTACAATTTGACAAGCCTATACCATAACCACTATATTGTGTCCTCTTATGAAGACGCTGAAATATCTGAAAAATTCGGTCATAATTTTTTTCTTCTATGCCTATACCATTATCTATGATAGAAAACATCCACCTATCTGTTAAATCCTTTGCTTTTATTTTTATCATTGGCTTTTTCCCCTTCTGTTTAAATTTAATTGAATTATTAACCAGGTTTTCAAATAGTTGTCGCATCTCTATCTCATAAACATTCAATGTCGGCATTTCATCTTCTATAATTACTTCTGCATCATTTTTAGTGATTAAACTTGTCAAATCTGCAATAGCTTCTTCAATGATATCTTTGCAATTTTTATAAGCTAATGTGCGATTTCTGCCCAAACGTGAAAAATCTAAAAGAACACTTATTAAACCATTCATTCTATTGATGGCCACAAGCATCCTGTTAAGAGATTTTTTGCCAATTGTATTAAGTTGATCTATATTTTCATCTTTCAGTATCTGGATATAGTTAGATAAAGTTCTTAATGGCTCCTGCAAATCATGGGAGGCTAAATAGGCAAAATTTTCCAGTTCTTTATTTTTACTTTCTAACTCAACTTGTTTTTTATAACTAGCTTCTTGCTTTTTTCTTTCTGTGATATCTATAATTGAGGCTAAGACCATTAACCCATCTATTGTTTCTATCGGGTTCAAACCTATTTCTACTGGAATTTCTGTTCCATCTTTTCTTAAAGCAAATAGTTCTCTTCCCACACCCATTGAACGTTTTTGTGGATGCATAAAAAATAACTCAATAAAACCTTTATGCTTTGACTGAAACCTTGATGGAATTAAAATATGTAAATGTTGACCAACTAACTCTTTTTCTTGATATCCAAAAAGTGTCTTAACTTCATTATTTACCAATGCAATCTCCCCTTTATCATTTACCAAAATCATGGCATTGGGAGCAGAATCTACTACTAATTTAAACCGTTCTTCTGCCTTTTTTCTCTCTGTAATATCTATAATGGAAGCTAATACAAGGGTACCATCCACTGTAACTATCGGATTTAAACCTATCTCAACTAGAAATTCTGTATCATCTTTTCTTAAAGCAAATAATTCTCGACCTACACCCATATTACGAACGGTAGGATTTAAAAAGAATATTTCTCTAAATTCTGGATGATTCTTTCGATACCTATTTGGTAGGAGTTGTTCTACTTTTCGACCAATTAGATCAAATCTTTTATAACCAAAAAGTATCTCAGCCTGATTGTTTACATAAGCTATTTTACCCTCTTTATTTACTAATATGATGGCATTTGGTACAGAATCTACCATTAACTGGAAAGTGAGTTCTGTATGTTTAAATTGTTCATTTTCCATTTGGTAGTTATTTAAGTCAGTAATCTTTCACCTCAACTAAAGTACTTATTTTTTTGTAGAAAATTCCAGAAAGATAAATAGAAATTATTGCCATTAATTTCTATACTTTAATAAAGTATATATTAAGAAGTTTCCAGCTTTAATTTTAAAGCAATGTTGCCAGAAAAGTGTAAAAATAGTTACAGCTCTTTCTAAATATGAAACTATCTCATTTTAAACACTATAATTTCTAATTGCACAAATTATTCAACTAAGTAAGTAGTCAAAGTATACTGCATTTGAGTCTTATGTTACTTACAATATTTTTTAATTAATTCGGGAAGTTTATTTAATTCTTCTTTTAACAAATAATCATTAGCTTCTACAAGAATAGTCTCTTCTGCTAGCTCTTTCGATATTAAACCTGTTATATAAATTATAGGTACTGTGTCATAGAAATCTCTTGCTAATTTAAATGCCTCATTAAATGCAAATCCCGGCACATTGTAGTCAAGAATAATTAAATCTGGATGCATATTATGTAAATACCCGACAAATGTGTTTTTGCTATCACAAGAAATAAGTGTGAATGGAATATCTGTATCTTTTAAGCATCTTCTTAAAGATATTTGATCATTTAAGGAATCTTCTAAAAGAAGAATTTTCTTTTTCATGGAATCATTAAACAATATCTTGCAATTTTTTTACCTCATACTTCGGTTCTCAACTAATTTACTATATAAATTTAGGTATTAAACACTTTCATTGATAATCTTCATTATTTTAAGAATTAGTTATGAAGAATGCTTCTGTTCTTAAGCAAATAACAATTTGTAGATCTACGCATAAAATAGTAAATTAATGGTAATTAGAATTATTGAAAAATGAACTGACTTTGTATTATGCTAATGTAGATGAAAATAGTTTACTAACAACAGATATTGTTCTATGTAATTAATTTAGTATGATTTATTCAGGTATTAAACGAATACTTCTTCTTGAAGATAGCCTAGATGTTCAAATATTAATTAAAGGTAATTTATTTAATAATGGCATTTTTGCTAGTATAGCTTGCTGTGATAACAAAGAACAATATTTATATTATCTAAATAAATTTCAACCTGATATAATACTATTAGATTATTTGGTTTCTAGTCTGAATTTTGGAGATGTTTTAACACTTACTAGAACTATACATCAATCAGTTCCTATAATTTATCTTAATGGTATTATTGATAAAGAATTAGCCTTTGAAAACTTCATCAAAGGCGCAGATGCTATTGTTACAAAAGACAGCTTAGAAGAGTTATCGATAGTTGTTCAAAAGGTTTGGTTAAAAATGCTATTGACTACAGAAGTAAATAACTTATTGAAGTTGAGTATCGTTAAAAGATTGGACAGCTTAAATATTGAATTGAATTCTCTTACTCATAATGCTCAGGTGTTTATAAAAAATTGAATTCATTAAAATTGTTCATAACAATTTAAGGCATGCTACTCTTTTGCATTTTTTTGATATTGGATTGATATATTCTATTAATTCGTGTAAATAAATTCTAATTTCTTTTTCCTGTTCTATTTACTTATCTGGATTTAAGGTTTTATGAATAGATTTTATTTACTTATGGTACGATGAGAGCAAGCACAAATTTACATTCGAGTCAATTTCTAAAAATAAATTACTGCCCATCTAAATTATTACTAGAAATAGTTTGGCAACCTGGATCAAGGCAAATGAATCAGGAGGATTATCAAAAATATTTTTATACTTATGTTGATATTAGAAGAAATTACAAAATAGATAAGGTATTACTTGATGAAAGCCTCATGTTTTTTGCTCCTGATCCTAATTTGCAATCTTGGGCAAGTAATTTGATCAACACCAATTTACATATTAAGCCTAAACAAATTGCTGTTGTAATGAGCGACGAGTTTATTAAACAACTTTTAGTACAACTCTTAATTGAAGAAGTATCTCACGATAATCAGGAACATGTATTTTTTACTGAAAAACAAGATGCGCTTCAATGGTTAAATGATAATATTTTAATGGATGGCTATCAACTTAGCACTTAAATTAACAAAGCATAAACTAAACGCTAAATTTGATTACTATGCAAAAAATTAAAGGTTCTAAACTACTTTACGAAAGCTTTTACTTAAGAATCGAATTATGCACTAAATATCATGTACTTGGAATTACTTGGCTTCCTGGTATTAGTCTCATGAATGAGAATCAGTTAAAAAGCGAGTTGAAAAACTTAATTCTAGTAGTTAGAAAATCATCTTTTGAAAAAATATTAATTGATGAAACTAACTTCTCATGCATAAATAATCTAAATATTAACCTTTGTTTTTACCAGTTATATAAAAATAGATTATCTGATTTGAATCTTAGAGTGGGGATATTAAAACATACAGATGACTTTCACACTTTTAATAGTTGCCAAGTATTTTGTCAAAAAAATGCCAATTGTAAAACTTTTCAAGCTTTTGATACAATAGAAGAAGCAATGAGTTGGGGGGGCCATGTTCATCCACTTGCAGCTTAATATATTTAATTATAAATGGCTTATCTATAATAACCGTTTTTCTTGATACTATCAATTCTATTCACCTATTATAAATCCATATTGGCTTAAAAACTAGGTTGTAGTTTATCCTAAATATTTAAAGGAACTGCTTAACATTAGCGGTTCTTTTTTTATACTCAAATAAAAATGTTCAATTCATTTACAAACAGCATGATCAATAGCTATTTTCAATGAGTTTAAAATCAAAATTAGTTATGTTTTTTCAACATTAATGCCAATATAAAGCCCATCTAAAACAGTAAAATATAACTATTCTAACATAACCAAAGGATTAAGCAATGTTTTAATTGATTAAATATTAATCCTTATCTATACTATTAAATTTCACTCTTTATACTTTGTTATATTTATAATAATAAAATTACTTAACACTTAATATAGGTCTCCTATACTGTAGGCATTACTCTTTGACCTTAACCGCTATTACTATGAAAAGTATCTATGAAAGCTCTTTTATAAGCATTAAATATGATGAGAAAATAAACTTATTGGAAGCCACCTGGCTTGAGAATACAAAAAACATGAATGAAAGTCAATTCAAATCTGAGTTCCTTTCCTATGTCTCATTTGCAAATGAATGTGCTTACAAGAAAGTTTTAATTAATGAGACCCAATTCCATTTTAATAGAGAATTACACATCCAGCAGTGGGTTAGTTCTATGGTACATATCAAACTGCTAAAAAAATACGAAAATGCTAAAATGGCAATTGTTTATAGAAATGAGGAAATACAGCAAATTACTGTTAAAAAAATGGTGAAAGAGATGCAATTATCTGATATCACTACTTTATATTTTGAATCTAAACAAGATGCCCAGAGTTGGCTTCTAGAAGGTAGTATTATTCCTTCCAATAGAAAAGTATTCCTCTTTTTAAATAATGAGTTTGCTGATTATTCAGATCAGGTTGAGAAAAAAATAGTTTCTATTTAAATTTATAGATAATCAATATAAAATCATTAAGAGAAATGAATCTACTGCTTTCAACTAAAATATGATTTTTCTAATATTATTTTATAAATATCTCTATCAAAATGCAAATGAATTATAATTATACTCATATGTAAATATGAAGTTAATTTATTTTATTGTTTATATAAATGATGCTTAACCTATAACTGCACAGTCAACATGAAAATCATCTACAAAAGCTCATTTGTCCAAATCTGCTATTCTCCTACAATAGAATTAATGGAAGTGATATGGTCACCTACTTCTATAAAACTACGTCCATCTCTATACAGGTCAGAGTTTCTTACTTTTTTCAAATATCAAAATATCTACAAAGCTCCAAATATCTTAGTAGATGAGAGGATGTTTAATTATAAAGTTGATAATGAGCTTGAAAAATGGGTTAATAATACTTTAAAAGAGAGGGTGAAGTTTTTTGCAAAAAAAGTAGCTATAGTTATTAATGAAAATGATATCAAAAATAATTCGATAGAGCAAAGAATTGAACAAGCTCATTTAATAAACACTCAAATGGCTTTTTTTAAAGATAAAACCTCTGCTAAGGACTTTTTGATAAAAGAATATCAAATGGATTCTAAATAAAGAAGTGAAAGTTTTAATAGTAATATTGTGGGTTGTAATATTAAGAATTACATTAAACTTGCATAAAATTTCATATCATTAATCAATCGCCAAATTATCAATTGGCTAGATATAATATATAAAAAGAGCTGCAAAACTAAAGCAGCTCTTTCGCAAAATTTATTAACACCTCATTCCTCTTTTTACAATTATAATTGTTCTAGCTGTTTAGCAATTGTAAAACAAAAGGTGCTGCCTTTACCTTTTTCGGATTCTACCCAAATGGTCCCTCCATGTATTTCAACAATCTTTTTACAATTTGCCAGACCTATTCCATAGCCTCCATATTTTTTATCTAAATGAAGTTTTTGAAATATGTGAAAAATACGTTCTATATTCTTTACTTCAATACCTATACCATTATCAGTTATTGAAAATTGATGGAAATCTTCTAACTCTTTATAGTTTATGTAAATTTCAGGAGCTAAATTTTCTTTCTGAAATTTAATGGCATTTGATACCAGATTTTGAAACGTTTGTCGCAGTTCTGTTTCGTATCCTTGCAGTTTTGGTAAATTACCTACCTCTACTTTAGCATTTGTGCTTTGAATAAGTTGGTGCAAATCATCGATTACTTCTGCCACAATCTTGTTTGTATCCACATCAATAAGCATTCTATTACGACCTAACCTTGAAAATTCTAACAAAGCTCTAATCAGGGCTTTCATCCTTTCAGTAGATTGGCTAATTGTCTGTAGATAATTAAGTATATCTTGATCCAGTTCTTTTTCAAAGTCTTCATAAATAATCTGAATATAGTTTGTGATGGTACGTAGAGGTTCTTGCAAATCGTGTGAAGTAATGTAGGCAAACTGTTCTAGTTCCTTGTTCTTTTGTTCCAATAGTGCCGTGCGTTCATGAACTCTTTTTTCAAGACTTTTATTTGTTTCCAACAATTTTTTTCTTGATTGTTCCAATTGAGTAGTACGCTCTTTAACTCTCTTTTCAAGCTCTTTATTTAGATCAGCCAATTCCTTTTTTGATTGGTCTAACTCTGTAACATTTCTTAGCATTACATAAACATAATTATCTTGAATATGATGAACTGAACATTCATACATACCTGCGACCTCTTCATTTGAATATTCTACCATGCCTAAATTCACACTTCCTCCATTTACAGATACATTTCTATAAGTTTAAATTACCTGTAATCCTACCTTATGTTCATATGCTTCAGGTGCCACTTATATTATGAATTTCCCAAACACCTCCTCTCGTGTTTTTCTCATTTCATACAGAATTATTTTATTCATAAAAATGTAGCGAACACTTTTTAAGTCATTTGGATCCAGTACTTGAAATATCCCCACACCAACAGGTAAATCGTCCATGGTTTTAATGAGAATTTCGAGGCTTAATAGATCTTTCATTGTGTCAAGATTTAATTTTCTTGATTTTAAGTGGTAATGAATTCAGTAGTTAAATATAAATATTTTACTACTGAATAACTCATTTACTCTTAATTTGGGAACTTCTGGAAAAACCGGTGAAAAGTTTACCATAGTTTCCGGAGAAATATTTACCACTAAATCTGGGGAAAAGTTTACCACCTGTTAAGCCATTAAATAGCCAAGGATAAATAACTTATATCCAAAAAGGCTATGGCTAATCATAGGACAGATATGGTAACTATAAAACAAATCATACGATTATATAAATCTGGAAAAAGTCAACGGAGTATAGAGCGGCAGCTCCATATATGCCGCCCTACAATAAAAAAATATATCCAAGCTTTTCAGGAAAGTGGTTTCAGTCCAGAAGAGCTGTTGTCTTTGTCAGAAAGTGATCTAGAAGACTTATTTGGTCGTGCCCGAAAGTCTATAACTAGAAAGAGTGTAGCTAATATTTCTGAGTTAGAAAAACTATTTCCTGATATGGAAAAAGAGCTCAGAAAGGTTGGTGTGAGTAAAAAGCTTTTATGGCAAGAATATAAGAATAAGTATCCAGAAGGTTTAGGTTATAGCCAATTCTGCTACCATTTTCAGCAGTGGCAGGAGAGACAGGATGTATCTATGCATATAGAGCATAAGGCTGGGGATAAAGTTTTTATTGATTTTTCTGGTAAAAAATTATGTGTAATCGATAAAGCAACTGGAGAAGAAAAGCCTATGGAAGTGTTCGTAGCTATACTTCCTGCAAGTCAACTTACCTATGTAGAAGCTGTTAGAACTCAAAAAAAAGAAGACTTTATAAAAGTAGTTGAAAATGCATTATGGTATTTTGGAGGTGTTCCTTCTGCTATACTAAGTGATAATCGCACGGCGACCGTCTTAAATCCGCTATTAAATTAGCAAGTCATTATGAGCCGGTAGTTAATGCTACTTTTCAAGATTTTGCTTTGCATTACCAAACGACTGTACTTGCCACTAGAGCAGCTAAACCCAAAGATAAAGCCTTAGTAGAAGGAGCTGTCAAATTAGTATACACACGCATTTTTGCACCTCTACGTCATCAGCAGTTTTTTTCTTTAAAACAACTCAACCAGGCAATCCATAATAAATTGATGGAGCATAACATGGCTAACTTTACTGGTAGAGATTATAGTAGATTATTACTATTCAATCAAATCGAAAAAAGCTTATTATCGGCTTTACCTCAGGAAAGATATGAGTTTAAACAGTTTAAGCAAGCTACTGTATATAAAAGCTCCCATATCTGGTTGGGAGAGGATAAACATTATCGGGCGCCGAGCGCTATAGTGTCCCTTATCGATTTTTAAAAAAGAAAGTGAAAGTGGCTTATTCATCTTCCAGAGTAGAGATTTTTTACAAACATACTCGTATAGCTTGTCATCAAAGAGATAGAAGAGCCTATCAATATACCACTCAAAAAGAACACATGCCTTCATCTCACAAGTTTATTGCCGAATGGAACCCCAATAAATTTATCGGGTGGGGCTTAGCGATTGGACCAGCCACTGGGGCTTATATCGAGAAGTTACTTCATTATAAACTTCATCCTGAACAAGGATATAAGGCGTGCATTGGTATATTAAAATATGCAGACAAAACCACTATAGGCAAAGAACGATTAGAAAATGCTTGTAAAAGAGCTTTGTTTTATGAAAGCTATAGCTATCGTATAATCAGTAATATTCTTGAAAAAGGACTAGACAAAATAGATATGGAGCAAGAAACACACATCAATTTACCATCGCATGAAAATATACGTGGTAAAGATTATTATAAATAACTTATACTTTAAACTGATGAATACCTCTGTAATAAAAAATCGATTAAGTGAATTAAAATTCTTTGGTATGCAACATGCCTTTCAAGCTTATTTGCAAACAGGTCAAGATCAATTATCTGGAGTTGAACTCTTGGATCATCTACTTCAGCAAGAATGGGAGTTCCGGCAAAACCGGAATATATCTACGCGGATTAAACAAGCACGCTTCCGCTATCAGTCTACTGTGGAGCAAATCGACTGTACAGCACATAGGAACTTGTCTAAGGACTTATTACTAAGACTAGCTGACTGTTCTTTTATTGAAAAAAAGGAAAACATCTTGATTACTGGCCCTACTGGTGTTGGAAAAAGTTTTATTGCTTCCGCTTTAGGTCATCAGGCTTGTATGATGGGATATAAGGTATTGTATTTTAATGCTATTAAACTCTTCTCACAACTAAAAATGGCAAGAGCTGATGATACTTACTTAAAGGAATTAAAACGTATGGAAAAACACCAACTCTTAATATTGGATGACTTTGGATTACAAGTGCTAGATCATAATACCTGTTTAGCTTTACTAGAAATTATTGAAGATAGACATGGTAAAACTTCTACAATTATAACTTCCCAAATGCCGGTAGAAAAATGGTATGATCTGTTAGGAGAAAAAACTATCGCAGATGCTATATTAGATAGATTAGTTCATGCTTCTCATCGAATAAAATTAGAGGGAGAATCCATGAGAAAAGTAAAAAACTCTACCAACTAAAATAAATACAATTTATATTTAAGTAATTGATGGGATTAACAGGCATTTACTTTTCTAAAAAATACTGGTAAACTTTTCCCCGGATTGAGTGGTAAACTATTACCGGAATATACACTATAAACGAATTTATCCAATTCACTATTCTTTTTGATGAGCATTTCATTTTGATTTATTAGCTCATTATTGAGCTTTACTATTTCAGCTTTTTTTTCTTCTTCTACAAAGTATTTATGTAATACTAAAGCGATAACACTACTGACAGATTCTAAAAACTCTACTTCTCTTTCATTTTTTTTATGACCTACTGCTAAATATAGAACCATTATTCCTAGAATTTCTTCATTGTACATAATGGGTACATTATAATGAGCATGATCTTTCATTCCTTTATAGGTAATTGTATGCTGATGATTCACACAATTAGCATGTTGTGTTTTTTTGGTGAGTATAACCTGCCCACAAAGACACTCACCTGATGTAATTCCTTTTATAGCACATATTTTAAGTAGCTCATCACTAAGATTATGTTGGGCTTTAATACGAAATTTTCCATCAGGATCTTTCAAAAAAAAGCCTAATCTTGGGTCTAATTTTATAAAATTTGCTTTGATGATTACCTCTATAGTAGATTGTAGAAATGAGATAGGCTCTGATGTTTTATTTGATAGAAGTAAGATATTATTAATCACCTCAGTTATTTTGAGATTTCCTATAATGTTTGCCTGGTTCTGTATTTTTATTCTTTGGTAATAAAGCTGCCCCATGATAGTTCCAAGAACACTACCAACTATTATGGGAGTGATAATAGCAGGACTTAAATATTCTGTGTTAGAAAACACATAAGTAACTTGAATAAAATAAAAGATCTGCAAAATCAGAATACACAGAAATATTGCAATTAAGTAAATCTTGAATTTGACTTTTTCCATAAATTGGACTGTATCTGAGGTATTTAGATATACTAAATTATTGACTTATTACTATAAAATTAGTCTTGCTTCCTGCTATATAAAATTTCCATATTTTTAAGAATAATATATATTCTTGTTCTTTTATTGTTTAATGCTTGTTAGCAGAAGTTATCTCTACAAATAATGTGGTATATAATGTTATATCAATAAAGTTAAAAAGAAATTATACACATCACTTCCTCGCAAGATAACCTTGATTTAAAATAGTATGGGTTCAGTTTGTTTCCTCCTTGACGACATATTCTATTTATGTTGATAGCTATTAACAGTTTTTCTATAGTTAACCTGTATTTTGGGCATTAGTTTTGTGCCTTAACAAGGTGTAGGCTGCCCAAATTTAGTATAAGTCCTTTAACAAATTAGTTGTATAAAAAAAGCTACAAATTTTCAAATGCAACTGTTGTCGATGTTTAAGATTTTACCTGAAGTTTGGTATTTAATCTCTCTTTTTAAATAACATTCTGTAAGGTTAATTTTTTTCTACTAGTAACTAAAATTACTGCACTCCTACTTTTTATTATTTGACCTTTTCTAATACTTTTAATTACACCTCATTTAATATCGTTTTCCTTCAATTGCTTTTAATAGGACAAATCATTGTATAATAACATATTCCCCTGCAGACATAGTTATTACTTTTTTGACTAATTCATTATATACATGTATCCGACAAAAAACTCATACTCAATGAGTAATTACTTTATACCATGCTCTTGCAATTTTAGGCGCTATAGATTATTAGGCTCATAGTTAGATCAATCTCTTCTTTGGTATCCTAAGTGTTCTTTTACTTAGATTGCTAATCTAGAACCAAGATTTAATTTTCAATTATTATACAACGATTTAGCAAAGATATTTCCTTAAATAATACAATTAATTATCCATTCTTAGTGTAATGCAGCGAGCATTAAACTTTATTTAGTTCAACATGTATGTCTATTCGTATGATAGGTCGTTGCAAAATAATATTTATTAACTCTAATTCTCGCTAATAATATGTTTAAACTATCGCAATATATGATCTCTCAAAGCCACCTAAATGAAGTGCAAGAAAATTTAGACCAATTAAAAAGTGAAATAAACTCAGCCACTTTTTTTGTCAAAAAAATTGAAGAAGGAGTATTAGATGTTAAATATCCCAATATTGATGAAAATGAAATAACTTCAGACTCTCTTTCTGGCTCTTTGATCAGTATGAGAAATAAATTAGTTCATTTAAATAAAGAAGATCTTCAAAGAAAATGGACTAGTGATGGCTTAGCTTTATTTAATGAAATATTAAGAAAAAATGGAAATGACCTTCAGGAAGCATGTTATCAAATTATCAGTAACCTCATTAAGTATATAAAGGCAAATCAAGGTGCTATTTATGTAGTTAAAAAAGATAAACAACTCATTGAACAAATAGCTTGCTATGCCTATGACCGGAAAAAATACATCGATCAAACATTTCAGTTTGGTGAAGGATTGATTGGACAAATTTACTTAGAAAAAGAAACACTTTTGCTGCATGATGTTCCAAAAGACTTTGTGCAAATTACCTCTGGATTAGGTGAAGCTGCTCCTAATGCTGTTATCATTGTTCCTTTAAAAGTCAATCAAGAAGTAGAAGGTATTATCGAGCTTGCTTCTTTTAAAGAGTTCCGCACTTTCGAAATTGAATTTTTAGAAAAACTAGGAGAATCCGTTGCCTCAACCTTATCTAATATCAAAGTAACTCAACAGACAAAACTATTATTAGAAGAAAGCCAACAACAATCAGAATCTTTAAAAGCTCAAGAAGAAGAACTCCGACAAAATATGGAGGAGTTATCTGCCACTCAGGAAGAATTAGTTAGGAAACAACAAGAAAGTAGTAATATATTAGAAAAATTTAATCTTATTACCCAAACTACTAAAGAAGGTTTATGGGATATGGTAGTTCCTGCTAACATGGATATCAATGATCATACACCTTTCTTTTGGACAGATAGATTTAAACAAATGTTAGGATATACAAATGAAACCGATTTTCCTAATGTACTACATTCATGGTC
This sequence comes from Chondrinema litorale, assembly GCF_026250525.1. Taxonomy (GTDB): domain Bacteria; phylum Bacteroidota; class Bacteroidia; order Cytophagales; family Flammeovirgaceae; genus Chondrinema; species Chondrinema litorale. The sequence goes on along the minus strand of NZ_CP111055.1, from coordinate 74,037 downwards.
TGATTTATTACATCCTCATGATAAAGAAAATACCCTCAATGCTTTTGCTGAGCATTTAAATGATACTACTGGCAATACTCCATATGATGTAGAATACCAGTTAAAGCTTAAAAATGGTGAGTACAGATGGTTTAGAGCTATCGGTAATACTTTAAGAAATCCTCAAGGTAAACCTATAAGAATTGCAGGGTCTTTAATTGATATTCAAGCGTTGAAAGATATGCAATCCTTGCAAAATGAATTAGAATTAAAAATAGAAGAAAGAACAAAAGAGGTAAACAAGCTTTTATATGCCTCAAAAGAAAAGAATGAACAATTAACTGCTCAAGAGGAAGAGCTGAGACAAAATATTGAGGAAATGCAAGCTACTCAAGAAGCATTAGCCTTAAAAAATAAAGAGATTGCTAAAAATGCCGCAGAATCAGCTAGTGTTATTAGAGGTATAGATGAAGTAATGTGTACCATTGAGTTTACTCCTAATGTTGAACTAAACCTCCTTTCAGTCGGTGGGATTCCAATAATGGTTAAATTGAGTTTTTAACTTAAAATAATCATCATGAAAAAAAAGTCAGTCCCTTAAGAGAAAGGTTCATCCAAGAACTCACCTATCGTAGTTATAGTCCTCATACCATCTATACCTATCAATGTATGCTCACTAAGATTAGTGGGTTCTACAATAGATCGCCCGAGCTATTGACCCTAGAGGAGATCAAACATTATCTGTATCATTGCAAAGAAAAGCAAGATCTCTCCAGCTCATTTATCAATCAAACGATAAGTGCCCTCCGCATATTGAGACGCGATGTACTCGGAGAAAATTGGGAAGATGGCCTACGTTTACATAGACCTCGAAGAGCGCGGAAGCTCCCAGTGATATTATCAAGGGAAGAAGTGAAGCGTTTGTTGTCTATGATAAGCAATCCCAAACACAGGGCACTAGTGGCAGTACTCTATTCCAGTGGGATAAGGATGAGCGAACTCCTATCATTATACCCAACTGACATAGATGCCGACCGCATGGTAATACGAGTAAGGCAGGGCAAGGGAAACAAAGATAGAGAGACAATATTATCGAAAAAGACCCTTGAGTTGTTACGTGAATATTACCGCCATGCTTATCCCAAACCGACCAAATACCTTTTCGAGGGAATGGGTGGGCCAGGTTTGAAATATTCAGCTAGTTCAGTGAGGAAGATATTAAAAAGAGCTGCTAGACGTGCGGGAATCGAAAAAGAAATCGGAGCCCATATCCTTCGTCATACTTTTGCCACACACATGTTAGAACAAGGCACCAACCTGAAGATATTACAGCAGTTACTAGGGCATAAGTCTTTAAAGACCACCATGGTATACCTACATGTAACAATGACTGATAGTAGGGTAAAAAGTCCATTTGATGAGCTATGAGCACTGTATCAGAAAATGTGAACAGGCGGCAAGGACTAGAGCTATCCGATATCTTCCGTAGGTACGGTGAAGATTTTCTTTCCTCGCACATGTTATGTCCGGATCAGTTAAAGGCCTATCGTGCCATCCGTGATTGTAGGACAGTGGCGATGGGTGGCCATGTAGAAGGTTGCGATCATTGTACTTACCACAGGAATGCTTATAATTCTTGCAGAAATCGGCATTGCAACAAATGCCAGTATGCCAAGCAATTGCAATGGGTGGATAAACTCCAGGCCAATTTACCAGTATGCAGCTATTTCCATGTGGTCTTTACTATTCCCCAAAGTCTCCATAAGCTGTTCTATATCAATCAGCGGGTGTGTTATGACCTGTTGATGAAATCCTCGTGGCAAGCGGTAAAGAATGTAACTGCCAACCCAAGATATCTTGGAGCCAGAACAGGTGCAGTGTCCGTATTACATACATGGGGTCAATCGTTAACCTACCATCCTCATGTACATCTGCTGGTGCCTGCAGGGGGTATCACCGATGACGGAATGGAATGGAAAGATGCCAAGGATTATCTTGCGTCAGTCAAAGTGCTTTCCAAGGTATTCAGGGGTATCTTTTGGGAATGGATCTGTAAGTATCTTTCAAAGGAAAAGATAAAACTCTCTGATGATCTCATAGACAAAGTTGATTTGAAAAAGAAGATATATGAAAAGAACTGGAATGTATATGCCAAAAGGCCACTAGCAAGCCCAAGATCTGTAGTAGGTTATCTGAGCAAATATACCCATCGTGTCGCCATCTGTAACAGCAGACTATTAGCAATGGGAAATGGAAAAGTAACCTTTAGATGGAAAGATTACCGCAAATCTAGTAGACAGGATTGGATGACACTTGAGGCTAATGAATTTATTGCGCGGTTTATGCGGCATATATTACCAAAAGGTTTTTATAAAGTGAGGTATTATGGGCTGCTTTCCCCAGTCAATAAAAAACTCAAGGACATGTGTGCAGAACTGATGGGTAGATCGGAGATAATCTCACTCTTGGCAGGACTAACTGCAAAGGAGGTGTTCAGAGTGGTCACGGGAAAAGATCCAGATATATGTCCTAAATGTAAAAAAGGTAAGATGATGGTCAGGCTCCACATAGATCCGGGGTGATACTTACTAAATGAAACGTTCCTTGACATGATGAAATATCCTTTAGAAAAGGCTGATAGGGGTTCGGCAGGGTATACTATGCTCAATTATTAACAAAATGGCATGAAATTTTGGTCAACGCGTGTAAAAATCAAGACCTTCACTTCAAAATACCTTAAAGAGGTAGAAAGCTGGCCATAACTATGCCCATAGCAGACAGTGGGCAACGGCTCAGTTCAACATAGTTTTATAAACCACTTGCACATCTATCAGAATCTCAATGAATTTATCTAATATTTATCCAGATTATGGGTGTCTCTGCTTATTTTTGGGCAAGCAGTGTATAAAACACTATATTGGTATCATTCATTCAGCTAATGCTAACTTTTTAAAGGTAATGAACTATGATTTGGAAGATATTCAAGGTAAACACCATCAAATATTTGTTCCTGAAGAAATCGTCAACACACCTAAATACGAGGCTTTTTGGGAAAAACTAGCAAAAGGAGAGTCCGTTTCTAAAGTATTTAAGAGAATCAATGCTGATAAAAAGACTGTGTGGTTGAATGCGATTTATACTCCTATACTTGATGAAGAACATCATGTAATTAAAGTAGTTAAGTTTGCTACAGATGTTACTAATAGTCAAAAAATCTCATCTGAAACTAAAAGCATCTATCAAGGAATTGATAAAGTAATGGCCGTCATTGAGTTTTCTCCTTTAGGAGATATTATTACTGCCAATGAAAATTTTCTTCAGGTTATGAAGTATTCTCTAAAGGATATTAAAGGCAAACATCACCAAATATTCATGCCGAAAGACATGATAAACTCTTCAGAGTATCAATTATTCTGGGAAAAATTAGCTGCTGGACAAGCTATATCTCAAATATTTCAAAGAATTGATGCACATGGAGATATTGTGTGGTTAAATGCCATCTATACTCCTATTATCGACACAGAAGGTCATGTAACAAAAGTAGTTAAATTAGCTACTGATATTAGCCAAGAAAAAAAGAAAGAAATACAAGTATCAGAATTATTGGAGGAGTCTCGAGCAAAAGAAGAAGAGCTTAGACAAAGTATGGAGGAAGTGACAGCTACTCAGGAAGAATTACATAATCAAATTGCATCCTCCTATATGCTTAACAGTGAGTTAGATGCTCGAATGGCAGTATTGAATGAATCAACTATTCTTTCAGAATCTGATATTTATGGGAATATTATTTATGTAAATGACAAGTTTTGTGAAGTATCTCAGTATAGTAGAGAAGAGTTATTAGGATATCCTCATAAAATGGTAAGGCATTCTGATACACCCAAAGCGTTTTTCAAGGCCTTTTGGACTAAAATACAGGCTGGAGAAGTATTTCGTGGATATCTGAAAAATAGAAAAAAAGATGGTACACCTTATTATGTGGATGCAGTTATATCTCCTGTATTAGATGAAAATGGTAAACCTGTAAAATATATTGCTGCTCGATATGTAATTGAAAATGTTGAACTTGCTGAAAAGCTCTTAAAAGAACAAAATATATATGTGTCTTAACTATTACAATTGAAGGCTCTTATATTAAATACAAGAGCCTTTTTCCATTCAAAGCATCTAATCAGATGCTATACTCAATTTAGATGTGCTAAGGGTATTATTTACAAATATGCTTTAACCATGCTTTTATTAAATGGTTTGACTGCATGTTTTTTTACAAAGGAAAAGGCTCCTACTCTTTCCATATCTTTTTCATTAAGTGAACTTGATATAACTATTAGAGGCAGTGAGGGAAAAAACTGATAAAATGCTTTTTCATATGCTTCTAAAAACTCAAATCCATTCATCATAGGCATCATCAAATCTATCAAAATAAATTTTAGTGGGCGTGCATGCACTTTTTCCATTTGATACTCTTCTAAAAAAGAAATGGCTTCTTTTCCATTTTTGGCAATTACAGGTTTGACATTAGGATTTACATTTTGTATCATTCGTTCAGTAATCATAATATCAATTTCATCATCATCAACAATTAAATAACTCATAGAAATATTTAGTAAATAAAACTCCGTAAAATTTAAACAGAATTTACCTTTTTTTTATTTCTTCTCAAAAAAGGAGTATTTCTATCATCGCTTCATGTATTTCTAAATTTCAATAAAAAAATAAGCTACTAGTAAGTAACAGTAGCTTATATAAACTCTTAGTGATAAGAGAATGATTTTTAGTATTTAAATAAAAAAGAAATTTTGCTAGTAACATCTAGCAATAACTTCAAATTTGCAATTGATTTATAGTGTAGTACGCAATTTTAATAAAAATGGAGCAAAAAATACATATACATCCAAATTACTGAAATGAATATCACTAAGTTTACTCCAATTACTACACCTACCTATATAAAAGAATGATATCAAAACCAAAGTACATACCATGAGGCATTGGATCATTTGACTATACACACAAAACTCCTATCTTCCGAAATGAAATCCTTTTTAGATTAAGCTGAAAGTGGAAGATATTTATTTCTTGACAACTTTTATGGATTTGGAAAAACACAGAATGGCTATCAGTTATTATATAATTTTACTATGAAGCGCTACAATCAGCGAAACCACATGCAATTACAGTTTTATTTGAATACTTTTATAAAAGAAAACCAAAATGGAGAATTCATGCCTATAAAGACTTAATGTTGGGCAAGAAATAATATTAATTAATCAGGGTAAAATATAGATTCGCATGAAACTCAAATATAAATCACAACTGCAAATAGAACTGGAATTCTTATTCAGGCAGCAGCTCAACCTGCAGACTGCCATCACAGATGAATTCAAAGATATCCAAGAACAAAATAAATTTTTCCAACTCTACATCAATAGCTCATTTAAAACTTTTTTTTGTTATATCTATCCAGATATACAAGATGATCAGATTGATGAAAACAAACTCAATCAAAACCCGCTGTTTATAAAAACAGTAGTAATGCTCGAAGAAACTTTTAATGAATTAAATCAGAAGCTTTATCAGCTGTTTCAAGAAAGTAGAAGTTCTCATTCCCAGCAAAGTAAACTACTCATTTCAGTACATATTGATCAATTAGTGACTAACATTTTATCTTTGTTTCAATCTTTTAATGATAATGCTTCAGATACACTTTATTTTGATTGATTTAAATTGATCAAAATACGGACTCTCTTGAAATCAACTTTCTTAAATAATGCACTACTATACATTTCTATGCAATAGTTATTTTACCTTTATTGTAAGAAATTAATGAAGCATTATACTTGATATAATATGGTCAGTGGAATTATTATTCTCTTCTCCGTTTAATAAATAATTTTTTGCATCTTCTTTATTAAAAAATATATTGTAGTTAGTTTTTTCTATACTATTTCTATATGTTGATTCTTTAGAGATTTTTTTTTGTGGTAATTCTGCTCCTACTAATAAGGCTACCTTTTTAGTGTGGTAATTTGTTCGCTTGCTAATTATTTCTTTTATCCATTTTTGAATACTAGGTGAGCCTTTAAAATTCAGATGCCTTTCATCTAGTAATAACCTTTCACATTTGTACTGATCTCGATATAAAAGAAATGTCAGAAATTCAGACTGAAATTGTGCTGTTAACATTGAATTTTTTGTAGGTAGCCATACTATTTCCATCAACTTTAAAGACGACTTATAAGTTAATATCATAAATGTGCTTTCATAAATAATTTTCATTGATTGTGATGTATTGTGTAGTTTTTTTGGTTAATCTAAATATTTAAACAGCATATCTCATATCCTAAATAAATTATTATAACTTTTGTTCAATTACCTATGAAAAAAAGCCATTTCTAAACTAGAATGGCTTTAAACTAAAATATGATTATGGTTTCAAGTTAAATTATCTTTTACAACAATCAAATTACTTATTAATTTATAATATTGAATAAAATGAAGTTATTGTATTTAGTTATTCAGTATTAACAAAATTATTTATGAATACTTTGCTAGAAAACAGAAAGGTACTTACCTACTTTCTAAAAGTATTTTCCTCCATTTAATGGGAAACAATTTAAGATTCATTTTTCTTTATTGCTCCCTTTATATTTTTTTGGAACAAAAATGATTTCTTTGGAATTTTATAAATAGATTTCTCAATAATCGATATCCAAATAGCTGAAACCATCATAGTCATAGCAATCATTGCCAGCGTGATTTGATAACTATATGTTCCAATCATCTCAACACTAGCAGCTAAATTAACCAATACAAAACTAAACTCACCTATCTGAGCAAGTAGTGCTCCAGCAAAAACACTATCTTTCCAAGTACTACCCATACCTTTAAAAATCATTGTATTGATTAAGCTATTGATTATTAATACTGAGAAAGTAATTAATAATATTACAATAACATTCTCCATAAAAAAATCAAGATCTATTTGCAGTCCTACGGACAAAAAGAAAAGTGTTAGAAAAAATACACGAAAAGGAATTAATGCCTGACTTAACCATTGTGTAGCCGTATCTTGCCCTACAACAATACCAGCCATAAAAGCGCCTAAAGCTGGTGATAAACCAATCCAATGTGTTACCCATGCCAAGCCAAAACATAATAAAAGTCCGATAAACACCTGTAGGTCATGATCTTTTGACAATTCATTTTTAAAAGGCATTTTGAATAATTTTTTGGAAATTGCTGCTCTTAAGAAGAATAAAATAAATATTCCTCCCAAAATAGTTTTTATTATTTCTTTACTCTCTACCTCTCCTTTAGCCATGAAATTAATGATTAACATCATAGGTACTATGAGAATATCCTGTAATATTAAAACTCCAGTAGTCAATACACCTAGTTTACTGTGAATTTCACCACTCTTCGATAAATGTTGAAAGATAATTGCTGAACTACTCAAGCTAATTACAAAACTCAGCAAAATAATTACTGACCATGACCAACCCATAAAATACCCAATTGTCAAAATACAAATAAAGCTAAACAAAAGCTGAGAAAGTGTACCCAGCAAAGGCTTCTGTATTTTCTTGAAAAGATTTGAAAAATTTATTTCTGCCCCAATAAAAAACATGAGCATAATCACTCCTAGTTCACCTAATTGCGCGATGATAATTGATTTATGAATTATTCCTAAGCCCTCAGGACCTAATAGAATTCCAGCCAGAATATAGGCAACAAAATATGGTTGCTTCAAACCTCTAAGCAAAATGGCCAATAATAATACTGTAAGTATCAAAATTACCAGTCCACTAAGTAGTTCTTTACTCATTACAAATTATCGTTTTAGAAAAAATGTTATAATTTACATTAATTGAATTAGATAATCTATCATTAAGGAATTCGATAACCTTAAATAATATAAACCCTCTCCTTATAGATAGGAGAGGTATTTAATTTGCTCGATGCACGTTAATAAAAAAATTCCGTAATATATCTTCCAAGTGTATCTTTTTAGATAATCTTAAAAAAATTGGGATAACGCTCTGTTGACATTTCTTGATGAACCAATTGAAATAATTCACGGCTATAAAAAAAGTTATATAGATCAAACTTATCAGAGCCATTCCTAATGCTAGCTTGTCCATAATTTTACTTTTTTAAATTAAAAGAAACTTGATGTATAACCCACAAACAAATCTTTTACAAATGACAGTTTTTAATATAGGTTATAATACAGTATAAACTGAATTTCAAAACATATTCCAATTAAATTAATTTCATCTTTCCTACATCTAGTGATGACATTTTGTCATTACTTTAATCTAGTAGTTAGGTGCCATGAAATTTGTTCACTTGTCAAATCAACTTCTTATCTCTCTACGCATGAATAAATAATAGGATAATGCAAAAAAAGCAAGTGTGACTGATACCAGACCACTTATTTGAGGCCAAACGATGATCAAACTTTCTCTTAATGGTAATGGAGAGGGAATTGCTCCAACCATTTGTTCCATTGAAATGGGTCCAAGACTTCGTATAGAAGGCATTAATAAAGTTGTAGTAGCATCTGTATAAAGTTGACTGGGTGAAAAACGCAGTAAACCAATCATTACCTCATTGTAATAAAATATCTGCCTTTCAGATAAATGCTTTATTTCAGGTGTAATTGTCTTGAGTATTAAATTTATAATAATTTGATAAAATATTGTGAAAAATAACCAAATACCGATTGCTGTTAAGGCTGATGTAGCAGCTTTTTTAAAGCAAATAGAAAGAAGAATAGATAGTGATAACCAAAAACCCACATAAACTACACAAACTAAAATATAACTGAATATCCTTAAGACTTCTTCAATTTCAATAATAATACCTGTAAGAATAATACTAGCTCCTATCATCAATAAAGTAAGCGTTAACAGTAATATTCCAACTAAAATTAAAGAACTTACAAATTTTGATAATATTAAGTTGTCTCTATATACTGGTTGAGCCATTATTCGAATAAGAGTACCACTTTGTTGCTCTGAGTTAATCGCATCAAATCCAAGACTTATACCCAATAGAGGACCTAAAAAGCTAAGAAATACATGAAAAGGGGGTAAACTATCTTCTGTGCTTGTCAATAACTTAAGATATAAAAACAAATGATCAGTATCTTTTACTTTAGCAACAACCTCCCCAATATTACTCATAGCAACTGCTGTAGCTCCCCAAAATGTAAGCACTATAATTAATAGCAACACGACAAACCGCCAACTTCGAATATGATCTGCTATTTCCTTACCCACCATCACCCAAAAGGGTTTCGGTGTCCTTTTAGCAGTTTTTTCTGCGAAAGTGTTTATATTTTTCATATACCTAAATGCTCTTTTGAATGATTGTCAAAATATTTTTGATATATATCCTCTAGACCATATTCCTTCTTCTGAACACCAATTACATCATTTCCCCGATCTACAAAAAAACGGACAATATCAGGTGTTATATCAGTACTACAAGCAACATCCACATAATTATCTGCTATCGTTATCTTTTGCACGGTCTTAAACATCTGTAATTCCTTTTCATGTTGCCAAGGAACAATTATCTTATCTTGTAAGGTAATACGTACTTCATAAGCTTCCGTATTGTATAGGTTATTGGAAAGTGAATTAATATTACCTTCAGTTAAAAGATTACCCTTAACAAAAATTCCTACACGATCACATACCTGTTGTACCTGATGAAGATGATGAGATGAGAGTAATACAGTTAATCCTTGTTCTCGACTTAATTGATAAATAAGTGCTAAGAAATCTTTTACTCCACTTGGATCAATTCCCAATGTGGGCTCATCTAAAATAATGATCTCCGGTCGTTTCATCAATACTTCTGCTAAACCTAGGCGTTGTTTCATTCCACGTGAAAAGGTTGAAGTCTTTTTATTATAGAAGGCTTTTTCAAGTCCTACCATTTTCAAAACCCTGAGTGCAAGTTCCTTTAATTCTATTTGAGGAATACTATTTAATTTGCCAATATATATCAGGTTTTCTAGTGCTGTCATATTATCGTAAAAATTTACACTATCTGGCAAATAACCTACTTTCTTTTTTACAGGAATTGGTTCTTTTGTTGAATTATATCCACAAACATCTATAGAACCACTTGTTGGTTCTGTTAAGCCTAATATCATTAGAATCGTTGTGGTCTTACCTGCTCCATTAGGTCCAAGTAAACCAAATATTTCTCCCTTTTTAATCCCTAAGTTCAATTTGTCAACTGCTTTAAAAGAACCATAGGATTTACTTATATTTTTCAATTCTATAATTGAATCCATAGCCTTGATTATCTTCTTCCAAACTTATAAATAAGATATGCGACAATACCAATTGCCAACAAAATCACAACAACGCCTATCCAACCAGCAAACACTGATGTTTCTACTGTTGTTCTATAAGTAAGTGTATTAGTTGTATCTACAGTTTTTGCAGTAAACCTATTAATATAATCACCCGCTAATGTTTTATCTGGAACCGTTAGAGTTACGATAACGTCCTTTGTTTGACCTGCTGCTAGTTGTGGTATTTCAGAAGGAGAAAATGTTGCTTCCCACTTGGTTGGATTTTGAGAAGATAAGGATATATTTTCTAAAGCTAAGGTGCCTGTATTTTTCACTTGCAGATTGATCTCTTTTCTTTCTCCTTCAGTAATTCTTCCACTTAGTAATCCTGATGGTGTGGTTAGTTCCAAATCGTAAGAACCTGTAACAACAGCCTCAACATTAAGCACCAAGGTATCATTTTGACTAGTAGCATAGATTGGGATCTTATATTTGGAAGGTGATGCTCCATAAGCAGGGTTTATTTCTATACTAATGCTTTCCTTTTTGCCCGCATCTATTTTAATAGATGTGACTCGACTACCATGAGCTTTAAATGCCGCTCTCCAGCCATTAGGAATGGTAGTTTTTAGTTCATAAATTTTACTAGTATTTGAACCATTATGCAGGGTTGTTTGATAACGAAATGTTTCATTAACGGGAGCTTCAATATTAATAAGTGTTGAAGTAAAAGAAGAATTTGTATTTTCATCTTGCGTAATACTTGATGCAAATAACAAATGACTACTAAGAAATAAACATAATGAAAAAAATAAAACTTTGTTTTTTCTAGTGCTTGATATGTTAAAATTACCTACTAACATAGTACAACAAAAAAGATTATTGATGATCTAATAAAATTTAATTTTGCCTTTTATCAATTGATAACTTTGACCAACGTTGGATACGCAATTTTATAAATGGGGAAAAATTCCCGCAAAAAAATAACTTTTTTTAACAAAAGAATATACATTTAACTGAGTTATTTGAGACTATGCAGTTATCTACAGATTAGATAAAATGATCTTGAACTTCCCCTGAAGTAAATGTTATTTATTTTTAGTTTCATATCCATAAAAATTGCCTTATAAATAGATAATATTCATTTTACAATAAATAGCTTACTACTGCTGATATCATTTGGTTAGTCAACTTCTTTCTTTGCGTTTTTATTGGCCAGTAGTAATTTCTTTTTTATGTTTTAGGGTTACCCATCTAAGTCGCAGAACAAATAATTTGACTATAAGTTTTAGGTTTACCCTTGGTCATTCTTTTAAGTAATTTATCCAAGATGGTTTCTCTAAAATTCCTTCGTTTAAATCTAAAGAAATATTCGTTTAGGTAATCATTCAACAACCTTTTATCACAATAGGAATGTGTGCCTCTCAACCAATTTTTCAAATTCCTAATTTGCAGATGTAACATGGTGAAGTTTTCACCCTTGTTTGATAACTGTGAGTGCATGTTTTTGTATAACTTTTTGATAGGTTTATACCCACTCCAACCATCTTTAACTACTGCTGCTTTTTTGCTTATATGATCTTTGAATATAGGATTTAAGCTCTTAGCACTATAGTCTTTTATAGCTTTAGCATACCCCTCGGGGGAACCCCTGCCTGCATTGCCTTCTCTATATTCAATGGCAATCACTATTCTTACTTTTTTGTCTGAATGACTGCGACCTTGTTCTCCTTCTTGGGGAGTACCTATTTCAAACTCATCTACATGCACCTGATCTACTAAGGGAAATTTTTTGCTACTGCTCATAGCCTGTTGCACCTTACATCTAAATAACCATGCTGTTGTTTGTCTTACACCAAATCGCTGGGCTAAATGAATACTATTTGCGCCTTTTTATTGGTGACTATCTCATAAACCATGGCAAAGGCTGTGTCTATACCGAATTTTAACTTATGGAATAAGGTATGAGCTGTGGCAGATTCATCATAACCACAAGCTGTGCATCGTTTACTAAAATCTTGTTGACCTTTACAAAAAGTAGTATGCCTACATTTTCGACAATGGTAACCATCACTCCATTTCTGATCATGTAAGTACGCTAAACACTGTTTTTTTGTCCCAAATCTGTTTTTAAATGCTTTTTCTGTTAATCCTTTATCTATTTTCATCTTATCTATGCTTATTTTAAGATAAGATAATCCTGTAGATCGTATGGGGTTTACACCTTGAGATTTAAATGGGTAACCCTATTATGTTTTAAGTAAACATTGTGATAATAAAGTCTAAGTAATAAATATTACCATTGTATTCTCTCTTATTTTTAAGAGCTAATTCAGAAATGAGGGTATGTGTCAATCCTTCAATTGTCCCTTTTGATGAGGATATTTGTGAATGAAAACTGAAACCATTCTAAGCTACTATGCTTGAATACAATAGATCTCAATTAACTTTCATCATAAGGCCATTTTTCTTGATTAAAATGACCTTATTTTTAAACTTAAAAGTACAGTAAACATCAATTTTGAATACGGAAAACTTCTGTTTGATGTAGAGGATTTGTACTTATTTTAGATGTCAATTTAGTTAAATAACCTTTCTGCTGCATCCAACTATCTAAATGTATATGTTGGTGGGGTAATAACATTTTCTTAGCTTTTTCATATTCTTTCTTCAACAAAAAAGTATCAAAGCTTACTTTTTCTAATACAGTCTTATAGTAGTTTAACCAAGTTGTTTCTTCCATTTTACTCAAAATTTAAATAATAATGAAAAATCAATTTTTGTCAACCTAGACATTAAAAATATCAGCTTATTTAATATACGTCTTAAAGTTTTTATCTAAGCTATGGAGGATAATAAGTAGTTTCAATCTTATACATCATTTCCAAATTTTAAACTCAAAGTTTAGTTAGTAATAATTGATTATTACTGACATATTTAAATTTTTAAAACCATATTTTCAAATTATAAACCATCTAATTCTAAAACTGAAAACTTGTCAGGTTAAACCGCAATAAAGGCAGAGTTTTCTAACTAAAAAAGCCACCTTATTATCAGTGGCTTATCAGTTAATCTAATCTCAGGGTAAACTTAAGCGGGAATAGTTTTAGCAAATGGCTCTCTTTTCCAATTACGATGCATACCAATAGCTTTTATAAACTCTTTTGGACTTTTATCTATACAAATAGCTTCATCATCTTTCAATTCTTTACCAAAAGTCTCTTCAAATAACTCTTTACCTGCTCCATCTACTGCAATCGCTTTACAATGCTTCAATGTCTCATTGATGAACTTTTTAGCTTTTGCAACCTCATTCAGAGCATCAATACTCTCTTTTCCACCTGGAATATATAATGCATCAAATAGCACACTTTCTACTGTTAAAAGAGCCGCATCCACTTTATGTTTTTCCCCTTTACTACATGTTACTTCTCCCCCATGTGTTGCTACTAATTTAACTACAGCATTTTCTTTTTCTAATGCTTTTTTCATCTTGATATATTGTGTGGAATCAAATCCATCTCCTACCAGAAAAGCAATTTGTCTTGTTGTAATACTATTAGTTTTGATATGTGTTTGGCTAAGTGCTTTTGATTTTTTAAGATAATCCTTTCGCTTGATAGGTTCATAGTTTTTGCTATCAGCGTCGGCTCCAATTGCTTGGTTAATAGGTTTTTCCACAGTCTTTGGAATTTTCATTCCTAGATTCTCAGCCACTTTCTTTGCTAACTCTTCGTCAATATTATTTATCAGCCATAACATGCGCTGTTTAATATGGTCATATGTGCATTTTCCAAGTTCAAATGAATAGGCTTCTATCACATGATTTTTTTCCCACTCTTCAAGGCTTCGATAAAATATGCCTGGTTGAGAAAAATGATCATTGAAACTCTCACTTCTGGCTCTCACTTTCCTCCCATCTTGTCTTTCTTCATAACTTGTAAATCCTCCTTCTGAGATTTTGGCTAAATATGGGCATCCTCCTCCAATTGAATTAGGGAAATAGGCAGTTTTTCCTTTATTAATAGTCATCCGCATATGAGCATCTCGTTGGTTATTGGATACCTCATTGATTGGGCGGTTTATTGGAATTTCATGAAAATTTGGACTTCCAAGACGAGATAACTGTGTATCAGTATATGAAAATAATCGCCCTTGAAGTAGAGGATCATTTGTAAAATCTACACCAGGCACAATATGACCTGGATGAAATGCTACTTGTTCTGTCTCTGCAAAAAAGTTATCAGGGTTTCTATTTAATGTCATTTTACCTATTATTTGAACAGGAACCATTTCTTCTGGTATTAGTTTGGTAGGATCAAGCAAGTCAAAATCAAATTTGTGTTCATCTTCTTCTGGCACCACCTGAATACCAAGTTCCCATTCCGGATACTGACCTGATTCAATAGCTTCCCATAAATCTCTTCGATGAAAATCACTATCAGCTCCATGAAGTTTAACCGCTTCATCCCAAGTAACAGATTTCACACCTAAAACAGGTTTCCAATGGAATTTTACAAAATGTGACTCCCCTTTTTTATTTACCAATCTGAAAGTATGTATTCCAAAACCTTCCATCATTCTTAAGCTTCTTGGTATAGCACGATCACTCATTACCCAAATATGATTGTGTAATGTTTCTGGAGTGAGAGAAACAAAATCGTAAAATGTATCATGTGCAGATTGGGCTTGTGGAATTTCTCTATCAGGCTCTGGCTTTACTGAATGTATTAAATCAGGAAATTTCATAGCATCTTGAATAAAAAAAATTGGCATATTGTTCCCGACAAGATCAAAGATCCCTTCTTGAGTATAAAATTTCACAGCAAAGCCTCTTACATCTCTAGCCATATCTGCAGAACCCTTAGATCCAGCTACTGTTGAAAATCGAGCAAATAATGGTGTTTTTCGAGATGTATCTGTAAAAATAGCTGCTTTTGTATATTTTTCTTGACTTTCATATAATTCAAAATATCCATGAGCACCACTACCTCGCGCATGAACAATCCTTTCTGGTATACGCTCATGATCAAAATGAGTAATTTTTTCTCGAAGTATAAAATCTTCTAGTAAAGTGGCTCCTCTTTCTCCAGCTTTAAGCGAATTGTTCGTATCGTTAACTTTTACGCCTTGATTGGTAGTCATTTTTTTTCCTTCTGGATTCGAAAGATTTTTGTTCAGATCTTCTTGCTTATTATTTTTCATATTGGAGATTTAATTAATGAATATTAAATCTCTAATAGAAAAATATACCAATAACTTTGTGTGGCTTAAGCCTATCTATCTTTTAGATAAATGGTATTCCAATTTCTTTTTAGCATAAGATTTATTAGTATCTTAATTTCACAATAAATCGTGCTTGACAAACAGTAATTTCAATAAACTTTTGAATATCTTAATAAATAGCCTTAAAGTTTTCGTTGCAAATAGCTAATTTGAGCAACTTTAATTCGAAGTGAAATGTAGATAATTAATACAAAAATTTTGATTACAAAAACAAATTTGCTTTCATTTTGATCAAAACTGAGAAGGAAATCCACAATAATAGGGTATTAAAATGCCCACATTAGGCTTCTATTTTCAATATTATTTAAGCCACTCCATTGAAGTGTAATTAATTTGATTCATGAGCTTTCAAATTAACTTCTCCTTTAGTAATTCTATAAATTTATTTTATCATTTTAAATGAGTGTACTACATTTGTAGTTTTATGCTTTTAAATCTGGTTTAATGTGAATGTTCAATGAAATTTAAGGGAGGGAAAATATTTAAACATCAACAATTTTCAGAAGAGTTCTTGGCTAAGGCTTTAGAAACCTGTGCTACTGAACCGATTATTACTCCTGGTTCAATCCAGCCACATGGGGTGTTGTTTGCATTAGACACTTCTAATTATAAGATCAAGTGTGTGAGCGATAATCTTTCTTATTTTTTTGATGTAACTCCCGAAGATGCACTAGAGCAATCTATTGAAACAATTCTTGGCCAGAAAAATACGCTTCTTCTTAAGCGAGTAGTAATAAACAAGCCGCTCAATCCTATACAGGCTATAAGAATTGAAATTAATGAGGTTGAGTATGATGCGAATGCATATATCTCAAATGATTTTATAGTATTTGAAATTGAGCCAGTTCCTGAAACAGATATTAATCTGAAGTACGATTTCTTTTATGATGACTTAAGAAATTTTGCTACAGCACTTAGAAAAGCAACTTCTAGAGAAGAATTGTTCGATACGGTAGTGGCACACATTCGCAGATTAACTGATTTTGATAGAGTTAAGCTTTACCAGTTTGATAGTGAATGGAATGGTAAAGTAATAGCTGAGGATAAAAAAGAGAATGTACCGAGCTACAAAGGATTGAATTTTCCTGCAAGTGATATACCTGCTCAAGCTCGCGAGTTATACTCAAAAAACTTTTTAAGAATAATTAGCGACATCAGGTATAAACCTTCTAAAATAATAGGCAGTAAAGATATAGAACACCTGTTGCCTTTAGATATGACCTATTCGGTTTTAAGAAGTGTTTCTCCTGTACATATTCAATACCTCGAAAACATGGGAGTTGGTGCTTCTATGTCTGTTTCAATTATTCAAGATGGTAAATTATGGGGCTTAATTGCCTGTCATCATTTAACCGAGAAACATATAGCCTACAGAACAAGAATGGTTACAGAACTCATGGGGCATATTTTTTCCACACTACTCTCCTCTTTTTATGATGTATCCTATAAAATAGAAAACACAAATAGAGCTTTGCTATTAAGTAAAATTTCTAAAAAGATTTTGGATAAAAACTTAAAAGATGATCAAATAGCTAATGAGCTTATGAGCATTATGAAAGCTGATGCCATGGCCATTGTGATTAAGGGAAAAATCCAACAGTTCAATACTACACTAAGCCCCGAAAAATTGGAGAAGCTTTTCGAGTATTTTAAATCGAACAGTCCTTTAGCCATATTTCAGACAAACGAAGTAGATAAAACATTCAAAGACCATGAGATCTTAAAAGAATTAGAAGGTGGTTTAATGGTAGTACCCATAAATCATTCTAATAACGATACCATCATTTGGTTTAGAAAACCTTTAAATTCAGAAGTTAATTGGGCTGGTAAACCCGAAAAGAATGTAGAAGAAACCAAAGCAGGATTTAGGCTTTCTCCAAGAAGCTCATTTAAACTTTGGAAAGAAACTATTAAAAGTAAATCGGCTCCTTGGTCTAATTTTGATGTAGAAACAGCTTTAGCCATTGTAAGGCTTATACTAGAGTATGAAAGAAATGTAGCAGAGTTGGCCAATCAAGCAAAGAGTGATTTCTTATCTAACATGAGTCACGAACTGAGAACTCCAATGAATGCTATTATTGGTGTTGCCAGTATTCTCGAAAAATCGCCAAATCTTCCATCAGAATTAAAGGAGTTTGTAAAAACACTTAATATAAGTTCAGAGTCACTGCTTACACTTATAAACGACTTACTAGACATTGCCAAAATTGAATCTAACAAGATTGAACTGGAAAATATTCCTTTCAATTTTGCCGAGATATTAGAAAGTGCAAGGTCTGTAATGTCTGTAAAAGCAAATAAAAAGCAAATAGGACTCAATTTTCATTATCCAGATAAGAGTGAGCTTTATTTTATTGGCGACCCGAATAGAATTAGACAAATACTATTTAACCTGCTCAGCAATGCGATAAAATTCACTTCTGAAGGATTCGTAAATGTGCTGTTAAAAGTTAAGTATCCTGAAAATCTTAATATATGTCATATCAACATCTATGTTTCTGATACAGGTATAGGCATGAGTAAAAAGCAAATAAATAGGATATTTGATAAGTTTACTCAAGCCGATCAAACCATTTCACGGAACTTTGGCGGCACTGGTTTAGGACTTTCTATTACCAAGTCTTTTGTTGAGATGATGGACGGAAAGATTTATGTAACTAGCCTTGAGGGAATGGGCTCACAGTTCCAAGTTGAACTTCCCCTTGAAATGCAACGCAAACAAGTGGCTAGCAAACCGAGTAAAACTTCGAAAAAACTAGCGCCTAAAACTCCTGTAAACGTCACTAAAGACAAAAAGAAAATTCTGTTAGCAGAAGATTACGAAGGCAATATCATAGTAGTAATATACTTTTTGCAACACATTGGGTACGAAACCTTTGTAGTAAAAAATGGCTTAGAAGCTATAGATAAACTAAAAGAAGATCAGTTCGATCTTGTGCTCATGGATGTACAAATGCCAGTAATGGATGGTTATGAAGCAACTCGTACTATTAGAGAAATGCAGAAGAAAAAAGAGGTAGATAAATGTCCAATTATTGGAATGACTGCTCATGCTTTTCAAGAGGACAGCAATAAATGCATTGAAGCTGGCATGGATGACTACATAACAAAGCCTTTTTCTTATGAAGAATTAGATCGTTTAATAACTAAATATCTTTAATCAAGGCTTTTTCATAAAAATCATTTAAGGCATTTCGGTGTCAATCTTCTATCATCGTTCATTTCTTCCCTAAAGACGGTGATGCTATCCATATCATTATTATGCCTTATCAAGTTGACAGCAACGTTGAAAATGGCCACCACGGAGTGACGGCAAGTGTATCCTACTACTATATCCTTACGGATTTCTACAAAAGAGCATACAGAACATGCATATAATCCCTAATTATGGATAGTTCACCCTTATATTGCCGTAAGTCAGTCTTTGTCACATCAATTTTAATAATCACTATCAATTTCATTCAATGTATGTTGTATCTCAAGGGAACTTGGTTGAGGTGCATCCATATGCAATAGGTCTCCATTTCTACCAAATAGAAGATCTCTTGGAACAGTATTCAAGTTAAACTCCGTTTTTAATAACTCATAACCTGAACTATCTACCCTGTAACTGTTGCCCTTATCAAAAGACAAATATTTTTCTTCTGCCCATTTCCAGTTTTTTGGGTCTTCGTCAATCGAAATGTAAATAAAGTCAACACCTTTCACACTATATTCTCTCTTAAGCTTTTCAAAATATGGCATTTGAATCAAACAAGGTTGGCACCATGATGCCCAAATATCTATATAAAGCAATTTACCATGATGCTTGTAGAGCAGTTCGTTGAAAGTAATGGATTCACCATTATTGCTATATACTAACCATTCGGTATCGAAGCCTTGATCGAGGTTATATTTCTTCGAAAAGTGTTCTACCCATGCCTTTTGCATAGAGTTATTGTTAAGTTCTTGCAAGGTTTCAATACCTTTTGCTACTGATAAAGTTTGTAATATCTGCTCTGTGTGCTTGAAAACAAGTAGGTCACGCATAGTCAGTGGAAACTCATTTGTTGAGGCAATAAACTCCCTTAGACTCTTTCTACCTACGGCACTTTTATTCAAACAATTATCATAAAATGTCTTTAGGAAATCGTCCCAAAAGGTATAAGCAACTGTATTGCCCATTTGGGTGGGCAAGCCAATATGTGCTTCTTTAAAAGCTTGGATTACCATCGCTTTCTTAGTACAATCAATAGAATTGATTCCATGTAAGTTTAGCAGCATGTCTAGCATCTTGTTTTTCGCATTGAAATATGATGCGGTATAGCTGTCCAATCTCTCTTTTGTAACTAGGGAATCGATAAAGTTATTTTCTAGAACAAGCTCGTTTAAAGCCTCGGACTTAACTGGTTGCAACTCCTTGGCCATTTCATCTCCAGTTATCAAACCAAAACCTCCATTTACTAGTGACCAATAATCGAAGAACCTTTCTTTAGCTGGTTCTTTTTCCCCAAACAATTCATTTTGTTTCCATTTTTCAAAATTGGTTTCATAAACAGGTACTTGCCTATTTAGAATTTTGGCTAGGGGATCTTTTGAACTAAGATCAATATATATGCTGTCCCCATTTTTAAATAGAAAATAGGAAATGAGGCCTGACTTGTCTTGTAAGCTTATATCTAGGTAAGGCCTCAAGGTCGCTATCTTTATTTGTTTTGTTTTGTCTTGAACGGTCATTTTATATGGTATAGACCAGTCATCGATATATGTTAGGAGGATCTTTTTTTTGGAAGGGTTTTCAAATGTCAGAACGATCTTGCCCTCGTCCCTTGTCTGACCGTCTTTGCAGCCCATTACCATTATTGGCATGAGCAAAATAAGAAGCAGTTTTGTTATATCACTAGTTTTCATACTTGGCAGGGGGGCTTTTGGGTGATTTGAATTGGTCATCGAGAGAGTGATGTATCTCCAAGCTTTTTTTTACACCTTGCTCCAAAGGATGCTCTTGATGCATTTTGTACTTGTTCCAAAAATCAGAGGCATACGGTTTTTCCCATTGAACTGGGGTTTTAGTCCTGTCAATAGCCTCAGTTGATTTGATTTTTTGAAAGGTTTTTGTATTTGGAGGATCAAACCAAATGGTCTCAATATCCATGCGTTCCAAGTGTATATCCCTGTCAATTATGCGCGGCTGGGTAGTCTGTATCATTTGGGGGTAATAGCGTCCGTCGAATTTTTTAAACTTCACCAATTGGGACCATTCCCCATCCCAATGACTAAATTGGTACTCGACTATAGCAAGGTCTTTTGCGTTTATTTTCACATATGTAGTGTTGTTTAAGGGCAATGGGGATTGTACTGACCGGAATGCGATTTGGTAGACAGTATCCCCATCCGTTACAATGAGGTCGACCAACTCACATTGATATTGGTCTATATATTTCTTTAAAGATGCCCAGTTAAAGTGGGTTGATGGCTGCTTGAATATCCGGAGGTAAAACTGTTCATATATTTTTTTCATGGGGTGTATGGGTACATTGAACTTTTCCACTAATGCCTCAGCAGACTTATCGATGTATATATCCAAAAGGCTGTCGCGCTCGTCCCATTCTTGAGACTGGCGGAACTCGTTGATCCTTATTTTTGCGCCAGAGGGGTCGGTACGGTATCCCTTGTCCTGAATAGTAATACTTGCCTCTTGCAAATGAGTAAACTGGTGGTCTCTTGTCGAGACTTTCCGATAAAATCCTTCTAGTTGGTGTGCCTTTTTAGGGTAGTTTTTAGGTATTTTGGAGAAGGCACTTAGCATGAGCTCTTTTAGCATGTCCTCGTCTGATCGTATTACTACTTCTGGTAGCAGCGTAGTTGTCGGAATCAGTGAGATATTTATCGGTCCATCCTGTATCGCTATTGAGGTAAGTGGCAACACCTGTTTATCAAACCCCATACAGGATATGACCAAGGAATCATAGAGAAGTACTTTCGGGAGTATGAGAGAAAAATGACCTTCTTTGTCAGTAAGATCACCGATATAGTTATTGTTTTTTAGAAAACATGCTACGTTTGCCAAGGGCTCCCCATTATCTTGAACCGTTCCTTTTATCGTAATTATATCTTGGGCAGCAGATGTTTGGGAACAAAAGAGCAACAGTATTAAAACATGATATATTTTATTCATTTTCATAGTATTAAGATATATCGTTTTTGTAACTTGACGTATCAAATTACAAAAATGCCACTTGTTTAACAATCGAAATACCATCTAGTATTACAACCAAAAGAAGAACCTACATGAATATTATAATCATAGTAACTTGTGCAACTACGTGAATTACAACTGTACCCTACTACTATACCCTTGTAGATTTCTACGATAAAACATGCACATAATCCCTATTTATGTTATGTAAAAACTTTCTCTATCCCCTTCCCTACTTTTCTAAAATACTATTCTGCCCTAACCATCCTTTTAAAAAAATTTTAGCCTCCTCTACAGCCTATTTTCTATGGTCAAAACCGCCGATTCCTGTAACTTTCAAACCATCCAAATTTTATTCTGAACCTATCATTTATTTTATTTGACAATTATTTACCTTTTCAACTATCTTTAGTTTATGGATAACTTTGATGATCTACCTTATGAAGAAAAAGTTTTTACCCTAGTGAAAAATGGGGCTTTTATTAATTCTATCAATTATTACAATCAAAAAGTAGATCTTTACCATATGAATGGAATTTTTGTTGAGGTTTTCTATCATCCTGTCTCTTCTACAATTCATGAGATTGCCACTGCTGAACCTAACAGGTTACATCTTTATTCACCTGTCGATCTAAACGAAAGTTAGATCCTAATAATAACAAAATTTACTTCCCTAGTTTTTTCCTTACTTTTTCCAGCTCTTTGCCAATTGATATCACTTCCTCTTGCTGCGACTTTGTTGCATTTAACCCATACTTTTGGGTTAATGCTGTTAATTTTTCTAGTAATTCTTTTTCTTGGCTTTCTAATGACAAGTTTCCCATAGCTATCTATTTAAAAAAACGAGAGTTAAAACTCTCGTTTAAAATTAGGTACTTCTGCTAAAATAATCATTAAGAGCGCGGCTAAAATCTTCTATGGTAAGAAATTCTATTACACTACCTTTTAGATACTTTTTAAAAATGCCAGTACTATAAACTGCTTCCACCAAATAATAGAAATATGTTGGTAATAAGACTGATTGATCTACGAGTACACCAAAACAATTTGCAGATGGGGTTTTCATAGGTTTGCCTGCATTGGAGCCTTTTGACTGGATGTAAAAATCGGCTTCAAGAGTAGAATTTGGGTGATAAGTGTGTAAAACAAACATAACAATGGGGATTAGTGTGAACAAAAAATTTGCTCACATCCCCGACTAATTGCTGGACTTCATGCAAAAGGAAACTAATTAAATCTTTATGGGGTAGTCTTTTGCTAATTGTCCTGATATTGGTCGAACTTTGTTACATTTTTTCGAATAATCTGTGCGCTGGGATATATATATTTACTTTTAAAAAAACTTATTAAATCAAAGCCTCCATAAACAATTTAGTTTCTTTCATTATATCCTTGTATACTTTATCTGCATACTTAAGAGTTTCATTATTTATATTTTGATTGGCTTTATTATCACCTTTGTAATAACGATAAATATCATCTTCAGAAAGATTACCATCTTCTTCAAGCATTGCTACAGTTGGGGATAATGGTAAAATAAGAGATTCTGCATTTTTAAAATGTGGTAAGTATGCTGCTATATCTACTTTACCCATAAATTTGCAATAGTTACCTTCAGATACCTTACCAGCAAAATAACCTTTATCTAAACCTCCGATTTCCTCATATCTCAAAAAGTTTTCAACTTGATGGTTTTCGCCTAAAGAAATATTATAACTCTCAGTCTGGTAAGTTTGACTAGTATTTTTCCGTTTATATGTACCCATAGTTTTACAAAAGTATTGTTGAGTATGATAATCGTTTAATTGACCAAAATATACATTTGACAAACTGCCTTCAATAACTCTAGCTAATTCATTGCCATACTCAAAAACGGTTTGTGCCATACTTTGCATACCTAAAGTTGTTATCATACCATTACTTCTACCTGTATTAATAAAATCCTCTACTCCAGCTAAATATAATGTGGGGGCTTCATCAGCCATAAAATGCAATGGTAACTTGTTTTGTTTATTGCAGACACTAAATACAATAGAAGTGTACAATGAAATAAGAGGTGAAAAAACTTTACGATAAAAGTTATCATTTCCAACTGCTAAAAAAACAGGTGCATTTGAATTATTTAAATCAAGACTGGTTTCTTCTTTACTAATTGCAAAAAATATATTTGGATTATGCATTTTAGACATAAAATTCTGCATGGTGGAAAATATTCCAGAAAGTTGATCTCCACCTTTTTCTTCAATTACTGGTTTTCTTATATTTTCAATCTTCGCATTTATCTGATCATCATCTAGATTAATCAACACCTGTACTTGTTTTACATAATCCATGCTCAGAAAATGAATAATGTGAGGAAGAGTAAACTTATCACCCATATACTTTTTAAATGCAAGAGTAACTGCTGAGCCATATGCAATTGTGCTTTCTGCCCAAAAGTCTGATGATTTAATCCATCGTTTATTCATACATGAAAACAAGGTATTTATATACACATCACTATGAAATACAGTTTCAATTGTATTTTTATTTATAGGAGAAAGTCGCCAAACATTGTGCAAAAAATCTCCATTAAATGTATTCATATGAAATTGTAGTGGGTAATTTGCATTCCTCTTTTTGTGATCTAAATAATAGTATAAAGCAACTTTTGTTTGTACAGGAAATTTAAAGTCATACAAAAACATTGGTATTTCCATATCTAAAGTTTGCTTAATCCATGGGTTTAAAATTGAATCTGACTTACCAGAACCAGCTGAACCCACTATTAAATTACTTCTTCTTGGATTACCATTATATACTGTAGTACCATTGTGTAATCGATTTTTAAAGTATATCGTATCATTTTTATGACCAACAATATTTGCATTTAATATTTTTTCTCGAGTACTTAAACTATCATATCCATAATCTGCATTGTTATTTACAACATTTCGAGCAAGTACAATTCGATTTATAAAAGACTCACTATTTGGAAATACAATAGGAATAGAAAAGATAAAGTCTGGATAAAATATGTAAATTAACAATAAAAAAGTAGCTTCAGCATAGAAGAAATTTGCATTATCATAAAATGAGAGACTAAAAATAACAAGAAAAATCAAAGGTATTGCTGCCATATAGAAAATAGCGTTCACTTTACTTCTTGCTTTTGATCTTTTAATATAAGTCTTTTTATGTATTAAGTCTTCTTCTGTAAGTGATACAAAAAGTAACGGTAGTAATATTATCTCAGCAAAAAATATATATTCTTTTACAATTGTCTTATTAATTACTAGAAGAAACTGATCTAAAAAATTCACTTTTTGCAGTTGATATTGCACAAAACTCAACTTTATACCTCTAGCCAATAATATATATCCTATACAAATCCATATGATTATTTGATAGTTTTTGTGATTAATATTTGAGGTTTTAGTCATTTTTTATCGATTAACGGTGAAAGTTCATTTTCAAACCCCCTCTATGAGATTGAGTTTCGAAGTGTCTCTTTAATGATTTTGCATCATCTTGATCCATAAATTTCATATCAAACTTATCTAGTATAAAGCTATTTCCTTGCTTTAAGCTCACACCAATTTCTTTGATTTTCCTACTATCAAGCAGCTGATACAGCTTGAAACTACTAACTGAGTAATATTTTTTGAAAATTTCATTCAACGTATCATTAGTGTAGAGTATTTTTCGTTTTGGCGCATATTTCCCTAGCTCTTTTATATTATATGTGGTAGCTAGACCCAAATCTTTTCCATTATCATAAAGATGAAAATTACCATTTTGAAGCCTTGTTTCAATACCTCTTTTTGCAAGATAGATGATTAATTCATCCTGCTCTTCAGAGAATCTCTTATAGTTTTTATATGCCTTAAGCACTGTTCTGGCGGATAAGATCTCTTCATGCAGAAAGTTATTTTTAAGTTTTTTCTGATTAGCTAGGCTAAAACACACAGTTGCGACTTCTATATTTACAGCACTTTTCTGATAAGGCAAAAGCTTTCCTTTTAGCTGTGAAATAACATAGTTTACAGTGTTATTATCTGCTTTTTTATTTAATAAAATATTTTTTATCGATTGAGGTAATTCTACATTTAAATGCTCTAAATACAACTCATAAAACTGCTTCAGACAACTTGTTCCTAGTAAATCACTATCAATTTTACTGAATGAATAAGTCATTCTATGATCAAATTTAATAGTATCAAATTCATTTTTGAATATCGATTGTTTTAATTCTGCTTGTGTTAAGAAGTATGAGTTTTCCTCTAAAGCAAGTTCTAAAAGTTGTTTTTTTATATCTTTCTTTAATCTAGTTTCCTTTACTGCATCAACAAAATAAGATTGATTAACGTCTAACCCATTTAAGTACAAATAACAGAATAAATAATCATCTCGAATTTGACTATTTCTAGGCTTTTTAAGCAATACTTCAATACTCTTAGCTAATTCCTCCACCCTATACCGATAAAGCTTTTTATTAAGCTCTAAATGACTTATAATACAATCATAAGTAAACTCTTTTCCTAAACTTGAGAGATTTATAGATGAAGTAATTCTTTTAACCTTTTCTTCACGATTATCAAAAAATTGATAAGTATAATCAACTATTTTAGTATTTTGGTTATTTTCTATACTGCTACTAGCTATACGAATCTGAATACCACTTTGCATTAAAAATTCATTTAAAGCCTCAAATGAAGCGAAATTACGAGACTTTGCATCTTTAATGACCCTTTTTATGTTTTGATTTAAAATTTGCTTATTTGGCTTAAAACTATATACATATGGCGATATTTCAGAATGCTTCATTATAGTTTTACCTTTCAAAGCTGCTACTGTAAGTCCATAATGAGTTTCTAATTGTTTAGATGCTTCCATGCTCCGCTTCATCATCATCCTGTCTCTCAATACTTTACCACCACTAGTTACACGATTTACAACAATGTGAATATGTGTATGTGCGGTATCATTGTGCTTTACAATGAGATACTGATTGTCTTTAATCCCCATTTTATTCAGATACTCTTTCCCTATCTGATTAATTAATTCATCATTTATCAGTGAATCATCTTCTTTAGCAAAAGCCAATTGCGCATGCCAAACAGGCTTTTTAACCCTTTTACTCAGTTTGGACTGAATTAAAAACTGACTTGCAAGCAGATTTATATCATCTGTCTCAAGTACCCCTCTTGATGATAAAACTTGACATTCTTTATCCTCATTGAGTACATATTGTAACACTCCTTTAAAGCTTTCTCCATTAGTGATTTTGGCTATCATCAGAAATAATTGATAAGTCATGAATTATATTTGAAATCTTATTTAACTTATCTTGAAGAATTTCAAGATGCCTCCTATCACCTGATTCCCAGCTCCTTGCAAGATAATTCATTGATTTGGCTAACTGGTTAATATTATTTCCCACTGCAACAAACTCCCTCCATTGTTCCATTTGTTTTTTGCTAATGGGTGAGATAACTAAATACTTTTTAGAACCTTCTAGTAACCTTTTAAAAATTTCAGTATCACTTTTTTCAACTCCTGTCCTAGCTGCAAAAGCATAAAAATCTTGCTTCTGTTGTTCACTTAACCTTACAGTGATTCGATAACTGGTAACTTCCTTACCATCTGTTGAACTCTTTGTGAATTTTTGCATAACTAAGTTTAAAAAATTTGTTTGTCCGACAAACGTCCTTCTTGCTACTCCAACCCTACTTCCTACTTTACTTTTTATAATTCCTTTTTACCTCTCTCAATTTCCCCTTCAACCTATTTAAGTTAATCCATTTTAGGTATCCCTCAAAGTCCTTAAGCCAAATTTTTACCCAATAGATTTATTCACATTAAAGAATTCTATACGAAGCATCCATCTTATATATACTATTAAGCATTTTTAGTAGATACTACAGATTTAATATTCATTAAATAATGAATAAAATACACTACATCTATAACATACATTATACATTTCATAGATATAAAATGTATACAACACATTAAATTGAATATATTCTATATTCTATATTCTATATTCTATATTCTATATTCTATATTCTATATTCTATATTCTATATTGAATAAAATATTTTTAACTTTTGATGGTTTATGTATATAATATTTGTAATATTGCATGAAGAATGTGATACGTATTATATAATATATTTTATAAAACATCTATGAAAGTTTTAAGTATAGCAACAAGAAAAGGCGGAGCAGGTAAATCAACATGGACAATGTTTTGTGCAACTAGCCTATTTCATATACTATTCAGTAAAGGTAAAAAAGTTGCTTTAATTGATTTTGATAATCAGAAATCATTGACAAATAAAAGACAAAAAGAATTAAAAAATCCTGAAGTTTTATCTATTCTAGCTGATTTATTTGATGACTATGAAAATAGACTCAAAAGTCTTTTCCCAGTATACACTTACACTTATGAAGAATACATTGAAAAATATGATACATTGAATAATTATTTCGATTTTGTCTTTCTCGATTTTCCAGGTAGAATAGAAACACCTCAAAAAGATGTACTCAAAACAATAGATAAGGTTGCAATTCCAATAGTAGCAGATGAACTAGATATTGAATCAGGAATGTCATATATGAAAATGTGTCATACCCTTAATATTAAAGCAGGCTGGTTTTTAAATAAAGAAACCAATACAACATATAATAAAGATATTAAGCAATATGCCCATAAAGATTATTTTCTTAATGTGAATCCTGATCTGGTAGAAATTAAAGGAAAAGAAGGTGAGTTGTTAAGTATTCGTGAAAGGCCAGAAATGTACAGAAAAAACAGATCTACTGTAATACCATTTGATGACAAAGAACAAAATGTATTTCATTTAATAAAATTCTTGATTAATAATTAAGTCTTATGAAAAAGGAAAACAATTTTAAAAACCTTAATCTGGAAACAATAGTAGACGATCCTTTTGCACAGGATGAACCAGCACCAGTAGCAAAGAAACCTGTAAGAAAAACGGATAAAACAATCCCAAAAGCTAAAGTTATGACTGAAGTAAAAGAAACAGCAAAAACTGAAAACACTACTAAGAAATCGAAATCAAGTAGTTCAAAAAAAGCTGATGAACTTACCTTTAATGAGCTTACCGATTATGTGAATATGTTACCTGCTGAACTATTCAGAGAAAAACTTTCTACAGTGCAAATTCCTCAAGAATTTGTGGAGCTTATTAAACAGGTATCGTATGAAACTGGAAAGCCTGCATTCCAAGTTGCTACTGCTTTAGTACAAATGAGTTTAAGCAGAATGAAAGGAGATATTACAGAAATGCTTGATAGAAAATCTAAAAAGAAGATAAATCTTATATAAATTAGTGTATCGTTTATTTAAATGAATCCAATCTATGGAAGCATTATATACTAATGAAATATTTAAAAATATTCTTTTTTATGTATCTGTTTTAATCTACCTGTTTATTATAGCTGTAGTTGCTATAAAGTTATTAGCAAAAAAACAGATTATTAACAAATCATCAGTAAAGGCATCATCTATTAGTAATGATGATGTCAAACGTATCTTTGCATTTACTTCCTCTTTAAATTCTGAAAAAGAGAAAAAAGAACTACCATTTAAAAAGGAAAGTGATTATAATATGGAAAATAATTTCTTTAAAGAGGGGAATCATGATTTGGGAATTTAAAAGAGCTTATAAAGTGACTAGTTAAAGCTCTTTTATAAAAATTGATTCCGTAATTATTCTTCCAACTTTTTAATATCATTAATATCTTTTTGCTGAGGTAAATCCTCTGGTACAATACCTTTATTTAATAATGCACCTCTTACTTCAAAATGATTTTCCTCATTGGAAGTTTTTATACTTTCAGTATCTCTCAAATCATTTGAATGAGTATGAAAGTTTGTAATTTGAGTTGCAAGATCTCTAGCAGTTAGTAGTACAGTTTGCAGTAATTCATCATCTACTACTTTACCATTCATAAATACTTTTTTGCCTGCAGTATCAATTTCTATGTAATTCTGTTCAGAAAGGCCTCTCTCTAATAGTGTATTTTTAAATTTCTCTTTGGAACTTTCCAATTTCATAAAAGCAGAAAAACGTTTATCTGCCGCCAATTGTTTTAATTGCTCTTCGCATTTAATGAAATAACGTCTTGCTTCTTGACCTCTACTAGTTCTGGCTAGCATACACACCTCTTTAGCCATGTTTATAGTAAAGAAACACTCTTGCTTTGGACGGCCTCCAGTACTTTTACTCACGTCTGAGTAAAAGTAATCTTTGCCCTCATAAAACCCATAATCAAATATTCTCTTAAGCCAATCATTAGCTCTCGTTTTAATACCTAGAAAAGTTCTGAGTTCCTCAGAGTCAATTACATTTCCTTGATATATTTTGATGAGTTCCATATTATAATTGATTTATTTCAGCTAACAAAGAAAATAAAATATATTGATTTATACCTTATACTACTATGATAATATATGGGAAAAGGGGAGAAGTAATTTATACTTCTTAAAAGTATATCGAAGCTCAAATGAAAATACAAATTGATAATACACTATAACATATCCTTGTAAATCAACATAAACACATTAGGTGGGAGTAATACCTAGCTAAAGTTTAAATCATCCATATACAAGTCATTTCATAAGTATCTGTTTTTCAGACACTTAAGTTAATTTGCTAGGTGCGATGGGAGTAATACCTAGTTGGAAGAGCGAGTAAAACATAGTTAGGTGGGAGTAATACCTTGTTATTCAACTATCATAGATGGGAGTAATACCTAGTCTCATTGTAAAGTTCATTTATAAATAAAAATCACTTAAAGGATTGTGATTTATTCATCTCATAATCAGATACTTATAACAGGGGCGAGAAAAACATTGTGCCAATGTAAAATTCAAATTTATGCTAAATTAACATTTTTAATTCTTCTATATATCTGTTAAGAACTTCTAGATTCAAAATAAAATTCGTGCTTATTTATAATAACTAAACAATTAGATCATCAGAATTTTAACTTTTATAATATTTATCTATTTATATTTATTATTATATATTACAGTTCACGTAAATGTCACATAACCAGATAGTTACACTAGTTAAAAGCGAGTAAAACCTAGTATATATGGGAGTAATACCTAGCTAATTAGCGAGTAAAACCTAGTATAAGTGCGAGTATTACCTAGTTAAGGAGCGAGTAAAACCTATCTTAGGTGTGAGTAAAGCTTAGTTGGTGGGAGAAATACCTAGTAATGATGTTTTCTTAAAAAATATATATCAGTTGTACTGAAAATAATCTAATGTTAGGTGTGAGTAAAACTTAGTTAATAAAAGGATACCAAATTTTATTTTTTAGTCATATCATTTAAGAGAAATTTTTCTATTTAAGAATTGAAATTTTGCAAAAGTCTATTTTGTAGAAGTCTAGATGGGAGTAAAACCTAGTTATAGAAGCGAATAAAACCTAGCTAGATAGAATTATTACCTATTTATATTAAAATTACTCTTTTTATGATCTAGATGGGAGTATTTCCTAGCATAGGAGCGAGTAATTCCTAGCATAGGAGCGAGTAAAACATAGTTAGGTGGGAGTATTACCTAGTAGATGGAAAAAATCAGCAAAATGTGATTTGAAATGTGGTATTTATACTTTGTTATGGCATATTGATTTGTCTTCCAAATAATATAAGTGCGAGTAAAACCTAGTTGCAGATTCTTTATATTTACAAAAAAGTCTGTTGTCATGAAGATTAAAAACAAAAACGTAACACAACATAATACACTCATCAATTCAAGCTTTACTTTAGGTATTTTTGAGATGAGACTTTTTTTGTTTCTACTTAGTAAAGTAACAAAGGAAGACACAGATTTTCGTCTTGAAAAAATTCCAGTTGAGCTATTTAGGAATGAGAGTGGGAATATCCTTTATCAGGATATAATGAATGCAGCAGATAAAATTGTAAGTAGAAAAATTGCTATAAAAAGTGATGAAGGGTTTGATTATATTCCGTTATTGGCTCGGTGTACCTATAGAAAAGGAGAGGGGTATATAAATATAATGTTTAACCAACAGATAAAAAGTTATTTACTTCAATTGAAAGGTAACTTTACAACCTCTCAGTTAAGTGAATTACTTAAATTAAAATCTTACTATAGCCATAGAATTTATTGGTTACTTAAACAGTATAGTACCTTTGGAGAAAGACATATTGAACTAGAAGCATTGAAGCATATTTTAGGTTTGGAAAATAAATATGCTAGATATCGTGATTTTAAAAAGTATGTACTAGAAAAATCTAAAAGTGAACTTGCGAGAACAGATATGGCATTTACATTTGATGAAATAAGATCAGGACAAAAGGTTATAGAGATTAATTTTCACTTTCAAAAATCTTCAAGTAAAAATAAGTTGGATGGTTTTCCTACTGTAGATGAAGATCTTTCGGAAAAAGAACAACGATTGGTAGAGAGATTAACAGAGTTAAAACTAGACAAGTGGCAAATAGAACGAGTACTTGACAAAGTTGGCCCAGATCCTGAAACAGGTATTTGGAAATTGATCAATGAAATCAAGATGGCCAAACGTGATGGTATAATAGAGGATTTAGGCGGATTTACTGCTAAGAAACTTGATAAAAAGTACCATCTCGGATTTTTTAAAACTGATAGTTTCGATTTGTTATAATTTGACACTTCATATACTAAAAAGGAGAGGAAGTAAGGCTCTTTGCTTTTTTTATAAAATTAAGCAGAAGAGAACTTGTAGTATATTGTAATTCTGATATACCCAAAGAATGGGTGAAGATTGATTTTAGACATTTGTTATTAGATTTAAACATTAATCGATAACATTGACATAAACCCACTTAAATATATCCCTTCAAATAGATAATTCGACCATTCCCATGGTTAGCCTTTTGAATAAAAACTTTAAATTAGAAAATATATTTAAATTGGTTTTCTACCAAAATTTATTGATAAAAAATTGATTTAATGCCAATATTTTAAGAACTTAACTATCACATACTAGCTATTTTCAAAATAATTATCAGGTATTCTTTAACCTTGATAAATACAATTGGAGCTTCATCAGACTTTGACTTTTTTGAGTTAATTCAATTTGAATTAATCAAACTGAAAAGAACTAAGAATCGCATGAAGAAAAAAGTACTTATTACAGGCGCATCAAAAGGAATAGGTAAAGCAATAGCAGAAAACTTGATAAATGATGGAAAATATGATGTATATGGCACTTCTAGGAACCCAGATAATGTAAAAGATAAAAACGATAGGCTTACACTCGTTAAACTTGATGTTACCAAGATAGAAAGTATTCAGGCTTGTTCAGATCAAATTGGAAATATTGATATTTTAATAAACAATGCTGGACAATCTCAACTAGGTGCTGCTGAAGATACTTCTATTGTGAAATATAAAGAATTGTTTGATGTCAATTTTTTTGGCGTTGTTGGAGTTACTAATATTTTCTTGCCTAGTATTAGAAATAATAAAGGTAAAATCATCAACATAGGATCTCTGATTGGAACTTTTAATTTGCCTTATTATTCATCATACACAGCATCTAAAAGTGCTTTACAGGGCTACTCTCATAGTTTAAGAATGGAATTATTAAAGTTTGGTGTTCAGGTAACTCTTATTGAACCAAATGACTTTGCTACTTCAATTGAACCTGAAGTATTATGCAAAGAAAGTTCTGTATATACTCAAACATTAAATATTATAAGGGAAAAGATTAGAGCGAATATGTCTAAATCTGAATCTCCAGATGTAATAGGAAAATTTATAGTAAAACTTCTGACAAAGCAAAAGCTGAAAGCATATTATCCATATGGAGGAAACGCTAAAATGCTAACCATCTTAAAACGTATGCTACCCCATGAAATCGTCCACAAATTAACAATGCAATCTTATAATTTATAAACTCAGTAAAATGCATGAATTACTTCAATTATCAAAAAGCAGGCTATTGAAGCCTTCTAGAACTGCTAAGAGGAGGGTGCTTATTATTTTAAATGTCACCTATATTATTGCAACTTGCGTTTTTTTGATTACGCAGAAAGTTAATACAGGTATTCTAGTTCATAATGTAAAGCTTTTTTATTTTGGTTACTTACCAGCATTGACTTTAAACTTTTTATCTCTAATATTCCATTTGATGGAATTGTTTAAAGTGGAAGTTCCAAGAAAAATAAATGGTAATGTATTGGCTATTTGCTCAATTATACCTGTGTTTTTTATGAGTTTTCTTAATCAAATTGGGTATGGTAATCCTGGTTTTGATTCTATCCTTTTTGATTATCCATTAGCTATTGCTCTCATACTAGTTGCAGCAATGGTAGTAAATAAAGACGCAGCTATTATCTGGTCAGTTATATTATTTGGAACTTTATTCTATAATGTTTCGCTTCGTGGTGTGAATTATCAATATCATTATTTAACCCCTAATGAAGTAGTTAAATACGAAACTGCTTTAGCACAAGGAGATGCAAATGCATTAAAAAGACAAAAAGAATTGAAAGAAGCTGACTTAAATCCTCCACAAATAACAAGATATACATTACAGTGGATAGTCTTTATAATAATTACAGCAATGGCAGTGGTAATATTTACAGGTGCAAATAAAAAAATAGTAAATCTGGTTTCTCCAGTAATAAATGAGATTGAAAAAGAGAGTTTAAAATTAGCAAGAAAAAAAGCAGAATTAGAAAAGGAGATTGCAATTAAAACAGAGAGACAGAAGATGAGTGATTTGCGTGAACAGACATTTATTAATCTTGCACATGAAATTAGAACGCCTCTAACTTTAATCAATAATTCTCTTGATGAATATACCGCAAGTCATGAATCCAATAATAAATTAGAGCTGATAAAATTACATACAAGCAAACTCACTAGGGATATTGTTAATTTTTTTGATTTAGAAAGATTAGAAAAAGGATTTGAGTTATACAATCATGATACATGTATAAATTTTAGTGAAATGTTAAATGGTTATTTGACGCTATTTATGTCATCAGTTCGGAAAAAAGAATTACAGTTAGAATCAAATATAGAGGATGATTTATTTGTAAAAGCAGATGCTATGGCATTAAGTAGCATTATAAAGAATTTGTTAGAAAATGCACTTAAATACACTAATACAAAAGATAGAATTTTAGTAAGTTTAACAGCTTCAGATGGGCATGTAATTTTTAAAGTGCGAGATACTGGAATGGGAATTCCAAAAGAAGATCAAAAACTGATATTTCAACCTTATTATCAAATCAAAAATAAGAAAAGGAGTAATGATGGTATGGGCTTAGGCTTGCCAATTGTTGAGAACATAGTTAGTCAGTTAGAAGGAGAAATAACTTTAAAAAGTGTATTACATGAGTATACATCTTTTAGTGTAAAACTACCTAAAGTAATAACAGAAAGTAGTATAGGTTTATCTAGTAAATATGATTTGGAGACTACTTCATATTTAAACTTTAATGAAATAGAGGTAAAAGATGCAATAAGCTCGTCATATACTAAGCATATTTTAGTTGTAGAAGACAACATTGAAATGTTGAAGCATATAGTTATCAAACTTGGTTTAAAGTTTAATGTCTATGCTGCAAAAAATGTAAAAGAAGCTTTTCAGAAATTAGAAGCCATGCAGAAAGTAGATTTAATTATTTCTGATATTATGATGGATGAGATTGATGGTATACAATTCCGAAGAGAGCTTATAAACAATCCTGAATACAAAAATATATCATTTATCTTTTTAAGTGCTAAGACACATAAAAAGAGTAAAGAAGAAGGTCTTGCTCTGGGTGCTATAGACTATGTATCCAAGCCATTTAATATGACAGAATTAAGTATTAAAGTTGAATCAATACTTAACAATCAAGAGAGGCAATTAAAAACTTTTGGAGATTCTTTAATTAAACAAGCTATGTCCAGGCTAAATGAAAAGTATAATGGTAATTCTTGCCAATTAAAAAACAAAGAATCTTTTGAGGATACATGTAAAAGTGTAGGGTTAACACCAAAAGAAATAGAGGTATCTCAATTCATTACAAAAGGATTTTCATATAAGGAAATAGCTAATAGGTTACATAGATCTGAAAGAACTATTCAAACACATGCTAAAAAGATATTTGAAAAAGCAGGAGTTAATAACAAAGTTGAATTACTAAATAAATTAGGCTTATCAGAAGGCTAGAAGGCTTTTATTAATGAACTAAGTAATTATAGGTATAAAAATACCATACTTTACGGATTGTATTTTTTAAGTTAAAATCATTCATTTGGATAAATCATTATTCTATAGATATGTGGAAGTTTTCTAAATATCTACTTATCGATGAATCATAATAACAATCTAAACAACACATTGATTTTTTCAATCGTAACTTCTATTTGATATGCGTTATTTTTTACTTGCAGCTATATTTATCCTTGTTATAAATGTACGAGTAGAACAACTTTTTGCACAAGAAAATTATTCTGAAGAAGAGTATTTAATTAATAAGAGTAGACAGCTGATTGAAGAATATTCTTTATTGTTAGATTACTTATTATCAGATAAATTGAATGAAGGAGAAAAGAAAATAATCATTAGAAATAGCTATTCAGAAACTGCAAATGCTAATAAGGTTTTTTATAATGATGATGTTATTATAGAGGATTCTTTTCTTTTTGGACATATAACCGATATTCCAGTTGAAGCTTACCTTAATAACCTCATTTTATTTTTTGATGAGAAGAATGCTGAAATTTCCATCAGTGAAATTACTCCTTTGTACATAAAAGAGAAAGATTATAGGTTTTGTGATGTTAGATTCAAAAAATCTTTTACAGGATATCATAAAACAAAAGGTTTTATTCATTCTGATATGAATCTAATAGCTCATATAAGAATAGAGCAATTAGAAAATGATTGGAAGTTATCAATCCAAGGAATAGAGTTTTTTAATCCATTAACTCATACCAAAATTTCGAAAGAAGAAATTATTAAAGTAACATATAATTATATTCTTCAATGGGAAGCTCCCAGTAAATGCCTGAAATATTCTTATGAAATTTATAATGGTAACGAATTAATTGCTACCACAAATGATACTTTTTTAATCGTTGATCAATCTGTGAAAGATAACTTAAAAATTATATCAATTTGCCGAGAAAAAAGTGTTGAATCAATCACAAAGTTTGATATTCCATTAGTACAGAATAATGGGGATACTTATTATGTTACATGGGATAATATAGAGCTTGAAGATGAAGGATTGCTAAAAATTACTCTTTATCAAAAAGGTAAATACATAAGAGAAATAATCAATGGTTACAATGGTAATTTGTTGATTTGGAAACCTCAATATGAAAAAGGAGAGGGTTACTACTTCAAAGTGAGCAGTGAAAA
Source organism: Chondrinema litorale (assembly GCF_026250525.1). Classification (GTDB taxonomy): domain Bacteria; phylum Bacteroidota; class Bacteroidia; order Cytophagales; family Flammeovirgaceae; genus Chondrinema; species Chondrinema litorale. Next base: position 36,877 of record NZ_CP111055.1, on the reverse strand, counting down.
GGATACTTCAAAATATTTAGTAAGTCAAAGATTCACTGTAAATAGATAATATACTTTCAAATTTTATTGGTAGATGAAATACATTTTATTGATCATGATATTTTCATGTCCTTATATATCTATGTCTCAACGAAAGTCTCCTTTAAACCAAGACAAGGTTTTACTCGCTAGTAGTAACGAATTCATCTTAGATGATTTAGGAGAGGAAGAATTGGCTCGTGAAGAGACAACAATTGTATGTATTATTGGTACTGGTACATTCACAAAAGTTACAACAGCTACTTATAGATATTTTGTTGAAGATGAATTTGCAATAGATAATAGTTTAGTAAATCTTGTAGCAACAGATAAAGAACTTGTTATAATGCCAAGTGTTGTTGGAAAATTTTCAATTAAAGAGAATTACATAAAATATGTAACAGCAATTAACGGATGTTTTAACACAACGTCAACAGAAATTGATGGTGAATATGAGGTAGGAGAATTCGATGTAACTATTCTTGAAATGAATTCTCAAATAAGTACTGAAACTCCATTATTAATATATCAAGAAGGGAGTGAGCTTAATCTAGAAAACTTTTATGAATTAACTGATGAAGAAGGAAGAAAAAAAGTAAAGTATTTTGTAAAAGGAGAAGAAAAATCAGAAAAACTTGACCCAACAACATTGGTAAGTGGTGAAAATGATCTTTTAATAGATGGGCAGTTTGATAATGAATCTAAGCAAATAAGTTATAATCTTAACATCATTAATCCAGAGTTAACTCAAGAGGTAATAAATATTTGTGACCTAGAAGTATCAGCATTAGACCTGAGAGAATTCTTTACTTTTTCAAATATTGAAGGATTGGAATACGAATTCTCGGGCCCAGGTGTTAATGGAGATCAAATACTATTGACTAGTGAAAATCTAGAAATAGGAAATAATGAAGTAGTTATAAAGATTTCAGGTTTTTTTAACGGTGGTGAGAAAATTTTAAGATTGAACATTAATAATGATGTGCAAGAAGTATTTGCAGGGATTGATCAACAAGTTTGTGTAGGAGATATTTTAACATTAACAGGAGAACAACCTGCAGGAGGAGTTTGGAGTTCTGAGTATTTAATTATTGAAGATAATAATCAAATAAATACATCAAGTATACAACCAGGAACATATACTGTTGATTATAATTTTACAGATAGAAATTGTTCTAATTCTGCTACTAAAACGATCATTGTAAATCCTAAACCTACCATAGAAGCTGGTGAAGATTTGAATTGGTGTGGAAGTGGACAGGTAACCTTACAAGGTTTTTCTCCTACTGGAGGTAAATGGTCATCAAATAGTAATCAGATAATAATTAATGAAAATCTAGCAATTATTGGAGAAGTAGATTTTGAAGGTAATTTATCTAAAGATTTCATATTAACATATCAATACTCAAATGAATTAGGGTGTGAAAATACTGATACTAGAGTATTAAAATTATATGATGATCCTGTTATACCAGAGCTTACATACACCAACATTTGTGGGACTGGACAAACAACTATTACAATAGAGAATTTCAACTCTGCATTTCGATACGATTGGTATGAAAATAACCAGAAACTAGTTGGAGTAAATGGTAGTAATTATACAACAGGTATTTTACAAGAGAATAAGCAGTTTCAGGTAATAGCTTTTAATCCACTTTTGCCAGAATGTCAAAGTATGGGTAAAATTGATGTACAATTAACTCCGCCACCTAGTTTACCATATTCAGATGATCAAGTAATTTGTGAAGCTCAAATAGTAGTTTTATCAGCAAATCACCCTAGTGCTGTTACTCATTTTAATTGGTATGATATGAATGGTAATCTATTAAATGAAGAGTCAGGTTTAGGTGATACATACGAAACAAAAACAGTAATCACTCAAGATGCAAGTTATTTTGTTTCAGCTGTAATTAATGGTTGTGAAAGTGAGAAGAAAGAAGTAAAGATTTATAAAAACAATTTACCAGAAAATCCTTTAGTTGTAGCTAATGAAGTTTGTGGTGCTGGTGAAGTTAAAATACAAGTTATTAGTGATAATGGAGATGATTTTAGATGGTATACTACAGATTCAGGTGGAGATATAATATATACTGGAAAAGAATATAATATTTACTTAACTCAAACAACGGACTTCTATGTGGCAGCTGTGAATAATAGAGATATCACAGGTTTGGGTAGTTTCAGTTGTGAAAGCGAAAGAGTAAAAGTAACAGCAAAAATATTAGAAATTCCAAGTGCACCTAAAGGAATTGAATATAGTACATGTGGTTTGGAATATGTTGAACTAGAAGCTATAGGTGGCTTGGGTGATAATTATTATTGGTACAATATAAATGGGACTAAGGTTGCTGAAGGGAACGTATTTAAATTGGGTCAAGTAAGTAAAAATGAAACTTATTATTATTCAACATATAGTATAGATGGTTGTGAAAGTGATAAAAGCGAGATCAAAATTACTTATAATGAACCTCCAAGTTTGCCATCAGTGAAAGATTTAGAAAAATGTGGTGAAGGTGAAATCGAAATTTCTCCAGTTGGAAAAGAAAATGCTGTATTTAGGTTCTATACTGAAAGTGATAGAGATAATTATATTTATGAAGGTGTATCTTATTCTCCTTTTATTTCGGGATATACTAGGTTTTTTATCAGCCAAGTAATTGATGGTTGTGAAGGACTACAACAATCTATTGAAATAACATTTAATTCATTACCCAGTCCTCCTATTGTAGAGAATTATAGTTACTGTGGAATAAGCACGATAAGCTTGTTGGCAAATGGTGGCCAAACAGGTAGTACTTACAATTGGTATGAAAGTTTAGAAGCGGAAATACCTTTTTATTCTGGCAGTAAGTTAACTGAAAACGATGTTTCGACATCAAGAAATTATTTCGTTTCCACTGTATCGAGCCAAGGTTGTGAGAGTGAAAGAGTAAAAGTAATAGTTAATATTAATGAAGTGCCAGAAGCACCAGAAACGATTGAAGGCTATATTTGTAGTGGTTCAGGTAAAACCACATTAACGGTTGTAAGTAACCCCAATTATACTTATGAATGGTATGCATCCTCAATGCAATTATTATTTGTTGGTACTATCTATCAAACTCCCTTATTAAATAATACTACTACTTATCAAGTTAAAGCGATTTCTCCAGAAGGTTGTGAAAGTGAATTTGCAACAGTAAGTGCTGTAGTTATAGATGATGAACCAATAGATATTGGAGGTAATATTTCACTTTGCAAATGGGGTGCTAATTATAATCTAAATCAAGATGTAAACTTAAAGGGTGGAGTTTTTTCAGGTGCGGGTGTATTTAACGATTCGTTATTCACACCTGATGTTCTGGATGAGGGTTCATATGAAATACAGTATACCTACTATAAGGGTGATTGTAAAGCTTATGGTAGTAGATTAATTACTATAAATGAGGGAATAGGTGAGCATAATATTGATTTAGGTAATGAAGTAATCATTATTTGTGAGAATGGTTTCCCTGTTGATTTGAATGAATATTCTCCTTATGAAAATGGAACTTGGACGGGTGAAGGTATAATTAATAATATTTTAGATCCTACTCAGCTTAATACAGGTACATATAGTTTGAGTTATTCTGTAGAAATAAATGGCTGTATTTACGAAGATCAAAAACAGATTGAAATATCGACAAGTAATGCAGAAACACCTAGGATTTCTAAATCTAATATCGAAGCATGTCAAGGTGAGTTGATAGAAGTGTATGCTACTGTAAATGGAAACAATACAACATATCATTGGTACAATGAAGATACGAAAGAATTACTTGGAGACGGATTGGAGCTGGAATTTATTGCTAAACAAAATTTCATCTTGTCTTGTAGAGGAGTAGATTATAAAGGATGCGAGTCAGCACCTATTCTATCAATTGTTGAAATTTACGATTTTCCAGATAGCATAATAAGTAGTAAGAGTCAGGTTAATACTGGTGAATATGTTGAATTTGATTTATTCGATCCTAATGAAGAAAGTAATAGATATAACTGGAGCTTTGGAGATGGACAAGAATCATCACTAAAATCGCCAGCAATATTTTACTATACTGAAGGGAAGTATGAAGTTAGTTTGATTATTTCTAATTCAAGTAATGACTGTATCGATACACTTTCGAAATCCATAATAGTTGGAGCGAGCACTATTGCTGATACTATCATAACAAGTCTAATAAATAGCCCTCAAAATAATCAAGCTATTGTATCACCAAATCCATTTAAGAATGAATTAAGAGTTGAGACTGAAGAAAAAAATATTGATATAAAGATTTATGACTTGTTAGGTAGACAACATCTTAAGTCATATTTCTTTAGACGAGAAGGCAATGTAATTTTTATTAATACTTCTACACTAAGTACTGGAGTATATATTATTAGAGTCAATTCATGGAACCTGAAAATGATGAAACTATGAATCGGTTTGTAATAATATGTCTCTTATTTCTCTTGTATTCTTGTGAAGATAGGTGGAATGAAGTGCTAGTTGAAAATCTACCTCCTGATATTGGTTTTATAATTGATGGTGAAACTAAAAATTTGAGTGGGGTTAGATACACTTATTTGGTTGATAGCTTAAAAATTGGATTAAAATCAGCTGAACAAAGTTTTACATTCGAGGTGGTTGTAGAAGATGATAACGATTCTTTTGAACTTGAATATTTCACACCTGAAAACAATAAGATTGAGGTAGTTAAACTGGAAAATAAAACATTTCAACTGACGTATTGGCCAGAAAAGATAGGTGAAAATTTAGTGAAAATAACTGCTATAGATGACCTAGGTGAAAGCTCTAGTATATTGTTGAATTTGAAGGTATTTGAAAACCTATTGCCAATTGCTTCATTTACTTTTTCTAGAAAAGGAACTATAAGGTCAGGTCATTACGAGTTTGATGGCTCAAGTTCTTATGATTTGGATTCAGAATATGGAGGGAGAGTAATAATGTATCAATTCGAAATTGATGGTATTCAAATTCAATCCGATAAACCTTATGTGGAATTTATCTTTCAAGATGCGGGACAATATGAAATAAAGTTAAAAGTGCAGGATAATGATGGAGATTGGGGGGAAGAAATAAGAAAACTTGTTGAAGTTAATTTTTAAAAGCATACATCCATGAAGTATCAATATTTCTTTCCTTGTTTTTTTATAATTATGATATTCTCACTTGTTCTGTATGGGCAAAGGCGTAAACCTGTGAAGTTTAATGAGAATAAAATACAAAAGCGAATTAAAAATTGGAGAGGTGATCATGGCGATTTCAATCTTGATATAGCTCATACTATTGGGACAAGAGGTTTTGATGTAACTTATTTTTCTGGAGAAAGAACAGAAATGTTTATTGCAAATTATCAGCACTTTATAAGAAATAGGATTGGATTTAAAATAGGAGGGGGTTATGAATTTGGTTCTCCATTTTCGGTAAGTTATAATGGGTACTATTTTCAAGTTCAACCTTTTGTAAACCTTTTAGGGATCAAGCAAAAGTTGTTTCTTAATTTATCTTCGGGTTTAAATATAGTTCGTGATGAGTATTCAAGATTAAATGAATTAGATGGGGTCTTAAGTTATGGAGGGGTAATTCAATTAGAAACTGAATTTGTAATACAAAAGAAGATAGCTGTTATCTCAACAATAGATCAGAAATACATTAGAAATAATGGTAGGTGGTTTTGGGGTATAGGTCTAAGATATATTGTTTTTTAAACTACATTAAAATAAGTCATTTTTATGAAAAAGTTAAATAAAATTAGTTTTGTTTTATTAGCACTTCTAGTTAGCAATTTGCTTAGTGCACAAGATATATTAGATAAACTATCTCAATCTCAAAAAGATGCTAAGTCTACAACTAAAGAGGGTTTAGAGATTTTTTTTGGGTATATGGATATTATACTAGCTATGATAGTTGCTGGATGGGCTGTAATATCTTGGAGAGCATCAAAAAGATCAGATTCAGAAGATGGACAAAGCTTTAATCTGTTGTCATTTGCAATGACAAAGTTAGGAGCAATAGGTGGGTATATTTTAATTAGAGTTGTTTCAATTCAATTAGTAAGTTGATTATGAAATATTTTTCATTTTTATTTCTGTTCAGCTTTATGCTACATCCAATTTTTGCACAAATGGCAGTGGTAGATGTAGTGGGTAACTCATTAAATTCAGCATCTCTCAAAATGCAAGCTATTGAAAGACAAACTTCTATTGCTACTAAAGTTGTACTTTCTGCTATGTCAGGGGATATTACAGGAAGTCTTGAGGCATTAACACATCAGAATGAGATATTAAAAAACTCTCAAGAATTGAAAAATACATTGGGAGATGTAATCAAGGCAAGTAGGATTTATGAAGAATGGAAAAATAGAATTTATGTAAGTAAAACAATGTTTGAACAGACTCAAGAATCATTAGATGAGTTACTCGATAATGAAAAACTTTCTGAGGAAACAATTAGTGATTTTAATTATTCATTGTCGAAAATTAGAAATCTCACAGATGCATCTAATGATATGTTTTTAGCAGCAACTGATACAAAAGATGAAATTGACAGAATAACTAGGTTAGAAAAGTTGCAGGAAAGTGATGCAAACCTTGAAGAAGTAATTAAAGAATTACAGGAACTAGAGAGTAAAATTAATGCATTAAAAAAAGGTTTTGCTTTGCGTTATGAGGTCGTTAGTATGAACTTACCACCTTATATAAAAAAAGTAGAAGGTTCAACTATTTTAGCTCAGGCGTCACTAGATAAGAAACAACGTAAAAAATATTTCTCCTCTATCGGTCAAACTATTGATACTGCAATTCAACAATCACCATATAAACAGTTTTTTTTATTAATATCTGAATATCTCAATTTGGTATTTATCACAGTAATAGCTTCAGTTGCAGTATATGTTCAAAGAGCGAAAGGTTGGGCAAATATTTATGGCCTTATAAAATCTGTATTTGAATTACTTGTGTTTTTTACGCTACTAAAGTTGGTTATTGCCAGTATAATATGATTCAAGTTTATAGGTCTACTTCTTATTTGACTTTACATGGTACAATTCAAGGTGTCCCATTACGAAAATGTTGGCTGCAATTTTATGTATCTGGAATTCTTATAATAGCTACTGTTTTAATGACTGAGTGGGATAATGTATTATCAATACTAGGGCATATTATATTTCTTACGGGGTTTCCAGTTATGCTTTTTCTAGCCACAATTAAAGTTTATGAAAATGATCCAGTGGTGGTATCATCAGTTTATAGACATATTGTGACAGGAGGAATAATAAATTATGAAGTAGAACCTGATTTATTTGAAAAGAAAATTATAAACAATGTTCTGGAAGAAAAGTAATAGTGTAAACTTCGAGAGAGTCCAACCTATCGATATAATAGGAAATCGGTTTTGCCTATTAAAAAGTGGCTATATTTCAATAGGGTTAGAACTATTTTTTCCAGGTATTTTTCAGATGGAAGAAGATCAAATAGTTTCCTATATTATCAATCCAATGAAGTTTTTCTTTAAGAACTTACCTGCAGGTACATGCATCCATTTTCAAAATGTATACAAACCACAAAAAATCGATTTGACTATTGATGGACAGGACTATCTAGACCAATCAGTTATAAGTATGCATGAACAAGCTTATGAAACTAAGCATCGTTGTTTTCTATTTATTTCTTTTCCGCAAAAATATCATATTAGTGACTTTGTAATATATGGAGATGAAGGATTTAAGAGAATAGATAAAAGAAAACTAACAACTAATGTTAACTATCCAGAAGTAAATGATAAAATAAAAATAGTTAATCAATTTGCCACAATTTTAAATGAAACTGTTCAAGTAAAAGCAGTTTTAATGGATGAGACAGCTTTGCTAAGTTATATGCAAGCCTATGTCTCATTACATTTTTTTGAACAACCACACTTCGGAAATATTCAAGATAGAGGTACTTGTTTACAAATAGGGGGGAAGTATTTGTCATTTTTATCCATGCATAAAAATCCAGATGCAGATTTATTAGAGATAGATTATCCAAATTTTACAACTGACTTTACAACGCCAGTGCAAAAACAATTATCACTACCAGCATCATTTGTTACTCCAATAACTTTGGGATTAAACTGTGAACATATTACTAATTTGTCTTTCTTGATTCATGATAAGGCAATGTTTGGTAATAAATTGAAAAAGCATAATAGAGATCTTAATAGTTTAGGTGCTCGGTTTGATAATAATAGAGAAAAATACCACTTTGTAAATGGGTTTATTGAAAGTGTTGAAAATGATCCACAAGAATACTTTGTGACTTATGCTTTGAATGTGATGGTAATGGCTAATTCAGAAAATGGATTAGTAAAAGCCAGTGAACTTGCTAAGCGTGGATTTGATAGACTTAATTTTCCAGCTATTGAAGAAAACTTTAATAATTTGAGTACATATTTAGGATGTATGGCAGGCAATGGGTATGAACTCCCTAGACAATTACTTGGTAAGCTTGGTCAAGTTTGTTGTCTTTTTCCTTATGAAACAAATGGGGTTTTTAATCCAAAAGGAATGCTTGTTTCAACAAAAACTGGCAAACCCACTTTTATAGATTTGATAAACAAATCAGCAATGTTTGGTAATACTGAGGTTAAAAAAACTAATCTGAACATGTTGATTTTTGGCAAAACAGGTTCTGGTAAATCTAATTTCATGGGATATTTTATTAGATATTTATGGAATACTGGAGGTCATATTATTTTACTAGATAAAGGTAATAGCTTTGAGAAAATGGTTAGTTTTTTAAGGGGTAAACTATATAGATATACTAATGAAAGTCCTCTTTCATTCAATCCATTTTTGCTGAGTAAAGATGAAAAAGGCGATTTCATTTACACTAAAGAAGAACTTGATTTTTTAGTGCCATTATTGATTTCAGCAATACATGATAGATTTACAAAGGAAGAAATTAATACAATAAAAGACATTTTAATAGATGATATTCTATCAAAGTTTTATCATTTGATAAATACTGGAAAAATTAAGATTGTAAACTTCAACTCATTTTATGAGTTTTTAATATCATTTCGTGAAGAAGTATTTACAAATAAAGGTAATAAGCAAAGCTTTGATAGCATTAAGAATCAGTTTCCTTTTGAGAAGGTATTGATAGCTTTTAAAAAGTTTTACAAAGGGGGGATTTACGAAACACTCTTTAATGCTAAAGAAAACTTCGATATAACTAATGATCAATTAACAGTATTTGAATTAGATAAAATTCAAGAAGATGTTTTCCTATTTAGAATTGTTGCTATATGTATTTCAAAACTTGTGAATACAAAATTTAAATCTGCTAGATTAAACGGTATTTTGAAATATTTTATAGTTGATGAAGGTACTTTTATCCTAAAGGATTTTATGGTAGAAGTAACAGCAGGTTTGTTCCAAACTGCAAGAAAACACAATGCAGGAATTTGTTTTGCAGATCAAACTTTTGATAAGTTACATGAGACTGGTGTAGCTAATAGAATTGCTGGAAACACAGATACTGTGATTGTCTTAGAACAAAAGTTTACAGAAGCTACAACTAAATATTTAAAAAGCTATTTAGGTTTTACAGAAGCTTCAATTCGTAAAGTTAAGGCTATAGACAACTCAGGTAAATGGAGAGAAGGAGTGTTGAAAATAAATGATTTTGTATTCAATTTTCGATTAAAATTATCAAAAGAATATTATCTAGCTCTTAATACAGACAGTGATACAAGAATGGCAAGGATTAATAAGAAAATAATGAAATATTTCGAAGAAACTGGAAATATGGAGTATGCCATTGAGCAAATAAAAGATGAAGAACATGTTTGATAAAGAAGATATTACTGCTTTTGCAGAAGTAACAGGTATTTTGAAGTCTTATCTCATGCCATACGCTCTAGTTTTTATTTTAGTTGCTGTGGTAATATACGCATATACTGAGCTGGTTGAAAAGGAAAATCAGGATTTAAGTTATAGTGGCACTGATATATTCTTTTCAGCTATTAGAAAATTGATTTTTCCAGTAACCGTATTTTTTTCTTTTAATACTATTTGTTTGCTTCCAATCTGGTTTGTCTCAGAATTAGAGTCTAGGCTCCAAGAAGTTGATGTTATCAAAAATATGTACTCAAGTGAATTGATTAAGTGGGAGAAAATTATGAAAAATAATAATTATCTCAATGAAAACAATCTTGAAAGTTGGGGGAACGCATCTGTTCAAACAAAAATTTCAGTGATTCGGATTGTTAAGAATGAAGCAGAAATGACAAAGAAAATGTCTGGTCATATTGAGAAAAAGGTTGATGTTGCTTTAGGACTTGAAAAAGATAATAGTGTGTTATCCCTTTTTAAGGGATTAAATGTTACAGAATTAATTCATCATGGACTTGTTTCATTAATCAATACCTTAAGGCAGGGTATTGAATATTTATTCAGTTTAATCTTTAAGCTATTGCTTTACCTTGATATCATCATCGGACAGTTTGTTGCATTATTTGCAATTTTGCCCATGTTTAGAGGAAATATCCTCTCTTGGTTACAAGAGAACCTTTCACTTTGCTTATGGGCGGTAATCTTCTTAATTGTTGATTGGATCTTAGGGTATATTTCATTTCGCACTAGTATTAGTATTGATACTTCAATAGCTGATTGGGTGATCCCATTATTATCAATTATTACATATGGAACAATAGGTTCACTGGCTGCAAAAATTATTGGAAGAGAGGCAAGTGGAGTTAGTATGTTACAATCTGCAAGTAAAACTGTATTAAGTACTTTACCTGCTGTTGGTGCTTTTGCTACTGGTGCAATGGGAGTATTAACTACATCAAAAGCCAGTAGTAAATTGGCTGGATTAGTTGGTAAGATAGTCCCTGAATCAATTAAACAGAAATCTACATCTTTAATGGATGGAGCAGTGAATACTGTAGACTTTTTTAAGCCTCAATATAAGCCCACAACGATGGAGAGAATGGCTGATGATATGTCTATTATAAGGAAATCATTAACTGAATAAATTATGAATGTAAAAGAAAAACATCCTTTAAATAGCTATTATAGGGCTGTGCAGATTGTAAAGTCTCAGAATAAACTATTATCTTTTTTAGTGATAATATTAGTTATCACCAATATTGTAAGTTTATATTTATCTTATGCAACTGCCTATGTATCTGTTCCAGGTCAAACAATATCAGTTCAAAGATCATTCACTGATCCATACCTAAATTATAATGCAGAAATGCATACAGTTAATTTTATAGAATCAATGTTCTCTTTTGAACCTTCAACTTTTGAAAGTAATATAGATAGAGCTAGAAATTGGGCGGATCAAAGTGTTTTTGATCAGTTTTATAATTTTTACTATGTAGATAAGCAACAAGAGACAGAGGTGCCTATTTATTATACATGGGTTGAGAATAATGTGCTTGTTGATATTAAAATGGATAGTATGAAAAGTCATTTTAATGATGCTAACGAGGTTATAGTTGAATTTTATGGAAAACAAATTTTCAAGAAATCATTTGATTATAATTTACAAACTGTTACGATATTTAATGCTGCAGCTATCGTTGAACCCCTAAGTTTTAGATCAGAGAAAAACAGGATGGGTCTATTAATAAAAAATCTAGTAGTAGAAAGTAAAGCGATTGACGAATGATACATAAATTAAGAAATGTGGATTCTGTTTATTTAGTATTTATGGGATTAATACCTGTATTTTTCTACATACATGGGTTTTTAATTTCTGGGAATCAGATATTTAATTTGGATAGTCAAGATCAAATTAGTTCTATACAAACACCAACCAATATTGAGAGTCAAGTTGCTCCTATTCCTGCTGATATCATAATAGATGAAAAAGATAAAAGGTTGGAAGTCTTAGATAAAAGTAAAGAAGAGAAAAAAGCTTATAAGCAAGCTGTTACTTTAAGTGAAAAAATGATGACAGTTAAAGATGTACAACTTCAAAACATGGCAATAAATGATGACTCGCCAGTAATAACTTCTCAAAAAAAAATTGAGAAGGAGATGCAAGTTCAAAAGCAAGAATTAACAGCACATAAAAGGAAAAATAAACTACAAATAGTTAATTCAATATTAGAAGGGAAAAGAGATAAAGCTCAAAAAGATGACGACCCATACGTAAGTTTTAATCTTGAAAGAAGTGGCAGTCTATTGCACAAAACTGAAAAAAAAGTTAGTGAATCCAAACCAAAAAAACTGGATAAAAATCTTATTTATGTAGATGCTCAATTTATTGGTGATAAAAGATTTACTGTTGGGCAAGATAACTTTATTTATTTGAGAAATACAACGTCTTTTTTGGTTAAAGACAGAGAAATCCCTAAAGGGACAGTAATGTTAGGCAATGTTTCTGTTGAAGAAAAAGTATATATTTCGATTAGTACAATTAAACTAGTAGCAGATGAAATACCAATAAATATTGTGGTTTGTGATAATAATGGTACGGAAGGGATAATATTTAAAGATATTGATGAAAGTTTTCAAAAAGCAAACTCAGAGCTAGAAGACATAATAGATGGCAGTCTAGATAATATTAATGTAAGTATTCCAATGGTCGGAAGTGTATCGTTGCCAAGCCGCTTAAGAAAAGATAAAAAGAAAGAGATATTCTTTAATAGTTCTACCAAAATTAAACTTTTAGTAAAATGAAAGTTTCTATTTTTTTATTAGTGTTATTATTTATTTCAACTTCAATAAAAGCACAAAATAAGAGTATTGTTATTTCAGCATTTAAGGTAGTATATGTAAAAGTACCAATAGAGTTTAAAATAGAAGAAGTACAATTAGGTATGGAAGAAAAATATTTTTCATCTAAAATTGTAAAGAGTAACTTATGCGCTGTTCAAGCAAATACAAATCAAAATCTACCACCTTCTAATATTAGTATTGTATGTTCAAATGGGCTTTTTCAAGCAGATATTACAGTAAATCATGGGACATTAAAATACTTCTATGAATTTTCTAAAGATGAAGTAATTCTTTTTAATGAAGGTAAAGAGTTTTATAAAAATGATAGTAATGTCGTTGTTAGTGTAGAGGTAGGTTATAAAGAACCAATTAAAAATAAGACTTTAAAAACTGTTGAAAATCATGATGCTAAAAGCACAGTTGGTGATTGGTTCGATAATATTGAATTTCAGAAGGATCGATGTCTATTAGGTACAATTAATAATCAGATAGGATTTTATGTAAATAATATAATGAGCAAGGGGGAAAATATTTACATCTCTTTTAAAATGAAAAACTTTTCTAATCTAGCTTATCATTGTGAATTTTTACAGACTTTTTTACTAACAAAACAAAAGAAAAATATTGCTACCATTTCACCAGATAAAGAAGTGCTATCATATGAAAGTTTGGTATTTCCCAAAGAAATTAAGCCTGGAGCATCAGAGCTTTTTATTATTCAGTTCAATAATAGCTTTTCACTTGCAAAAGGGAATTCTATTCAGTTAATAATGGATGAGGGAGAAAAAGGAAGAAGATTGATTGATTATAGTTTAACCCAAAAATCTTTTTTTAAACATATGATTAATATAGAGTAGTTTGAAAAAATCCCGGCTTTTGCCGGGAATTATTTACAATAACCCGGAGTCAAGAAATGAGAAGTGATTTTCTTCAGTAATGATGATGTGGTCAAGTATAGAAATATCAAGCAGCTTACCAGCATCTTTGATTTTATTTGTTATATTTATATCAGCCTGACTTGGAGTTAAATTCCCAGATGGGTGGTTATGCGATAAAATTAATGAGACAGAAGATGACTTCAAAGCCGCAATAAATATTGTTTTAGGATCAGCCACAGTTCCAGAAATCCCACCAGTAGAGACAGTGTAAATACCCAATACTTTGTTAGCGCGGTTGAGTAATAAAATTTTAAAGCTTTCAACAAAACCAAGTTGTCCGGGTTCCCAGTGTTTTCTTAAGATTTCAGCAGCTGAAGCAGAAGATGTAATGGTAGGTCTTTTACTAGCTGGTATTTTTGAGGAATACGAGATTTTAACTTCAGCTACATAATTAGGATCGAATTTTTTGGAAGACATGATTGTAAGAATTTGAATGAAACAAAAATTTGCTCCATTCTTCGGTTGTAGTGTATTACTGCAAGCAATAGAGGACGCGGAATAAAAGGATAGAAGCCAAGATTTGTAGGGTTTATGCCGAACTACTATTGCGTAGAAATACCAAAAGCGATTTTAGTTAATTTTTTGTGTTTCAAAGTCGTTTACAAGCAGTTTTAAAAATTTGATAGTTGGATAGTAGAGTGCAAATCGTTTGAGTCTTTTGAGTTTCAGTTAGAAAATGGAACAGGAGAAGATGATACTACAAAATTCAGAAAAAGCGTATACTGGGCTATTAAGTTTATGAATTATATTTCATTAAGTAGGCAACGGTATAATAGGATCAATCATTATCTATATAGATTATATTGACTGTAAATCCCTGTGATTTTCAATTTAAAAATCTGGCAAATGATTTATTCGAAATATCTTTATGTAATTTTTTTAGGATTATCTATAACTCAATCCTTTGCACAGATCAATGTAACTGGAAAGGTCATTGATTCAAATGATTCAAAACCACTTTCTTATGTGAACATTGGTATAAAGGGAAAAAATATTGGGACTACAACATCGATAAATGGATATTTCAACATCTTGATACCTGAAGCGTCTATGAAGGATACAATGACGTTTTCTCTTGTAGGATATAAGGACTTCATTATACCTATACAATCCACGGATAATGCTATGACAGTAATACTAGAGGAATCCGTGACACAACTTGATGCTGTAGAAATAACTGCTGAAAAATTGACAGAAAGAAAGTTTGGGATAAAAAGACGTAACCTGCTCATGCATTTTGCAGATGGTATGTTTCAGGAAAATGATATTTTTGAGATTGGACAACTGATAAAACTTAAAGGCTCAAAAGCATTTATCACATCGGTCAATATCTATCTTTTCGATTCTGAAAGGGATAGTGCCACCTTCAGAATAAATTTCTATGATACAATGGGCAACCTCCCTTCAAAAAGGATAATCAATAGAAGTATCGTCCAGACCCATCCCGTTGAAAAAGGTTGGTTGAAGCTCGATGTAACTGATGAAAATATTTTTTTAGAAGATGATTTTGTCGTATCGTTGGAATTTCTGCCCAACATGGATAAAGAGGATCATAGGAGGGTATCTTATGAGGTAAAGCTGGGAGGTTCTTCAAGGAGTTTTTATAGAAAGAATAGTCTTGGTACTTGGAATACTCCTCCTCATCATTATTGTATATATGTAACAGCTTTAGTTGATGAGAATATACCAGAGGAACGAGAAGAAGTAGAGACTAAACCATCCATCGCTCTATGGTCTCAAAATGTAAAAGATTCCTTTAATATATACATAAAGCTGCCCAAAGGTTATGATAATAAAAAAACTTCGCCAGTTATTTATTGTCTAGATGCCAACGCTTACTTTGATCATATCTGTCGAATCATTGAAGAAATATCTGAACAAAATATATTGGAAGTAGCTCCAATTGTAGTAGGGATTGGATATACCAATGCTTACATTATGGATTCTTTGAGGGTCAGGGATTATACGTTTCCTGTTGCTCTACCAGCTGATAGTCTCACAATAAGTGGTGGTGGGGAACATTTTTATGATTTTATCAAGAAAGAATTAATGACCAATATTAATGGTAACTACAGGACCGACCCCAAAAACAGCACGCTCATAGGTCATTCATTCGGTGGATATTTTACTTGTTTCGCATTGCTGAAAGATTTGCACGAGGAGCAACCACTATTTAATAATTATATAGCCACAAGCCCTTCTTTATGGTACAATGATGGCTATCTTATTGATCAGTTCAATGAACAGCAACCTTTTGAGGCAAGGGATCTTCCATATCTAATATTGAGTATTGGAGGAGAAGAAATAAAATCGAATGAAGGAAACGATATTGATAGATTTAAAGAATCGATATTGGCACTAGGTAATATCCTACTTGAATCAAAAGTTTATCCTGGGTTGGGTCATATGGGTGTGGCTATTCCTTCTTTTGAAGACGCAATAAAGTTTCTTTTTACTAATACTGATAGGTCAAAGTGAAAGCGTATAATGGGCTATTATGTTTATAAGTAGATAGCTGAAATATAAACCTCTTTACTATATTCAAAACAGCAGTACGTCAAAATGGAGTTATAAAAATACCCTGAAAGTATTTCAATTTAAAGTTAGTTTAATCACCTATAGTCACTAGGAGATTGTCCAATTTTATTTTTAAAAAGGCTGGTAAAATGTTGTGGATGTTTGAAACCAAGCTCATAGGCGATCTGGCTAATAGGTTTATCAGGGAAGAATATTTTTTCCTTGGTAATTTCGATGAATTTGTATCGCATTAGCTCTATAACGCAAATACTCCAAGTGTAAAATCCATTTGGACTAGTATAAAAACTTAGCATGTATAATACTGAAAGTGCATTTCAGTGTTTTATATGTCAACCTTTTCTAAACTTCAAAGGTGTTGTACCTGTATTTTTTTTAAAGAAATTATTAAAATGTGTTACTTCTGAAAATCCCAAAACAAAAGCAATTTTTGAGACACTCCATTCATTTTGTTTTAAAAGAAATTTTGATTCTTGTAATATTCGTTCAGTTATTACTTGAGTAGTTGTTTTTTGGGTAGCTTCTTTTATAATTCTGTTTAGGTGATTTACATGTACATTTAATTTATCAGCAAAATCAGATGCTGTTCTAAATTGTAATCCACTTTGATGTTCATCAACTGGAAACTGAGATTCTAGAAGTTCTAAAAATAATTCAGAAATTCTTTTTGCAGCATTTATAGGTTGCTTCACGGATATTAAAGTCGGTCGTATCTTAAGTGCAAAGTGAACCATTTCATAAACCATTGTTCTTAAAAGATCATATTTATATACATAATCTGAGTTTAATTCATCAGACATGCGAATAAATATATCAGACACATTTTCATACTGTTCACGTGATAATTCAAATATATGATTTCCAGTAGGCTGAAAAGCAGAGTATTGATTTAAATGTCTAAATTGACGAAAAAATGCCTGATTGAAAATACAAAAGTATCCATTGAAAACTTGGTCTTTTTGCTCCCAACTATAAGGGATGTGAGGGTTTGAAAATACCAATGAATATTTATTCACATTATCAGTAAAGTGAAATTTTTGTACTTTTTCTACTAATGTTATTTTAAAATAATCTCTTCTTCTAAAAGGAGTATGTCTAGCTCCATTAACAATATTGGGATAGAGTTTAAATACATTAAAATAACCGATGTTTTGTTGATTTTTTATTGCTAAATCATTTTTAGCTTTATAACAATCACTAATAGTTTCTACTTTATTCATAAAAAAAGAAGATTATCTTCCTTCCTTCGGTATCAAATCCATTTAATATTTAGTTCTACAGTTTTCTTGTAAATAAGAATTATCACACTGAAGAATAATTAAAGAGTGTTGAAAGAAAGAATCATAGAGAAATTAAATATATCTAGCAATTACTCCTGCTATACAAACTTTAAAAGTTTATAAACTTTTAATTATTTAGCTGGCGAAACTCTTTGGGAGTAATCCCTACCTTTTGCTTAAAAACCCGGTTGAAATGTTGAGGATACTTGAACCCTAACTCAAATGCAATTTCTTTTACAGATTTTTGAGAATCAAATATTTTGTTTTTTGCAATATCAATTAATTTGGTTTGAATATATTCTTGAGCAGACTTACCAGTCTCTTTTTTAACCAAATCGCCAAAATAATTAGATGACAAGTGCAGTTCTTCAGCAAAATATCCTACTGAAGGTAGACCTAAGGAATAGGGCTTCTCAGAATTAAAATAGCTATTTAAGTTATCTTCAAACTTTGCTAAGATACTTGTATTAACATGCTGTCGCGTAATAAACTGTCTATCATAAAAACGTTCACAATAATCTAAAAACAATCCGATATTGGAGGAAATTAGCTTTTTGGTATGTTTATCAATAGGTCTTTTTAATTCATGATCAATTTTAAAAAGAAGATCAACTAACGTACTTTGTTCATCAGAAGAAAGGTGTAGAGCCTCATTCAAGTTATAAGAAAAAAAACCATATTCATCAAATCTTTGTGCTAGTGGGGTGCCGAGTATTAAATCAGGATGAAACGTTAATGCTCTACCAACTGGTTGATACATATCTGATTTGTGACTTACATCCAGTACTTGCTTAGGCCCAATAAATACTAAAGTGTCTTCCTGGTAATCATAGGTATTCTTACCATAAACTATGTCTCCACAATCTACTTTTTTTAAAATGATCGCATAGATACCAAAGGACATTTTGTAACCATGTCTGAGCTTTGCTTTAGAAAAGTCCAAAACACTTACTAAAGGGTGCAGAGTGGAATGATTATTAAAATCATTATAAGATTTGATGGAATCGAAGATTTTGTGCTCACTCATAATTTATATCATTTGTTACTCTAAATATACGTCAGAAATAGAGTATATATAACCCGATCAGTAATAGTGGTAGTGAAAACAGTAATTTGTATACTTATTTAAATAACATTTAAGTGTAAGATTGCATTAGTGAATCTTGCAGTACAAAACAAATAAAATGAAAAACACATGATAAGACTTATTCTTATAAGCTTAACTGCTTTTGTAACACAATTAACTTTTGGGCAGGATACAGTTTTTCCGATTGGAAACAAAACACCAAATGTACATCATATAGGCGATGTTTGGCTTAATTATTTAAGTGATGCAGATGAAACTTTCGATTATAACATTGTATTGGCAACCATGTCTACAGGTGCAAAACTAAATTGGCATTTGCATCCAACGGATCAGCAATTATTAGTTACAATCACGAGGCATTTAGAAAGCAAGTCAAAATGATAAATTCGATAACCAAATTGTACATCAAAAAATATGGGCTTTTACTACTCCCAATACTGTTATATATCAGTTGCAAAAAAGAGCTTTCATGGAGTAGTAATACATGGTCTACCTATAAGGCCGATGAAAAAAGTACGAGTTATTCCCCTTTGGATCAAATTGATGTTTCCAATGTAGGTCAGCTGGAGAATATTTGGAATTTTCATGCCGATGATGTGGCTGATGGAGAAGAACCGGCTGTATCGAGCCAGGCCAATCCGATCATCATCGATGGGGTTATGTATGCCAATTCAAGGAATCAGACAGTATATGCCATTAATGCCAAAACGGGAGAAAAGATATGGGCCTTTAAGACACTAGAGGAAGGCGAACCAACTGCTGCCAGTCGAGGTGTGACGTATTGGGAAGAAGGAGATGATAAACGCATCCTTTATTCGGCAGGGAACAATTTAGTAGCTATCAATGCAATCACAGGTGAATTGATTTCCACTTTTGGAGAAAATGGTAAAGTAAATTTGAACGTGGGTGTCCGCGATGATCCAGAAAAGATTTCGGTTACGTTGACTACGCCTGGGAGCATATATAATGATTTAATTATCATTGGGTCAAGGCTACCGGATTTTTATGGGGCACCTCCAGGATATGTACGAGCCTACAATATAAAAACAGGAGAGCTGGTCTGGACGTTTCACACGATTCCACATCCTGGTGAACCTGGGTATGAAACATGGCCCCCTGAAGCATACAAATACGCAGGAGGTGTCAATTGTTGGGCTGGAATGAGTATTGATTCCGAACGCGGAATGGTTTTTTTGGCATTGGGATCTCCGTCCTACGATTTCTATGGAGCTGATAGGATAGGTGCCAATCTTTATGGAAATTCTGTATTGGCTCTTGATGCTGCAACTGGTGGTTACAAATGGCATTTTCAGACTGTACATCATGATATCTGGGATTATGATTTACCTTGTCCACCCAATTTGGTCACCTTCAACCATGAGGGAAAAGAAGTGGATGCCGTTGCTCAAGCTACAAAGCAAGGATTTATATTTGTACTAGACCGTGATACGGGAGAACCCATATTTCCGGTAGAGGAACGCAAAGTATCTGCCTCCAACCTTCCGGGTGAGGTGGCCTATGAAACTCAGCCCTTTCCGTTGAAACCTGCACCTTTCGTACGTCAATCGATGACTGAAAATGACTTGAACCATTATTCTGATGCCGATTATGATTCCATTCTAAAGCAATTTAGGTCGTTACGTTATGAAGGTTTGTTTACCCCTCCAGATCTTAAGGGTACTTTGTCGATGCCGGCAACGCGTGGTGGTGCAAATTGGGGTGGATTGGCCTTTGATCCTGAGACGTATTTTCTATACATTAGGGGTAACAATCTGCCAGAGATTCAAACCATTGTGGATGCTGACAAACATTTTGCAGCACAGAATAATACCCGATTTGAACTAGGTCGAGTAACATACGAAAAACATTGTGTTGCTTGTCATGGTGCAGGTAAACAAGGAATGATGTCGGATGTACCATCATTAGTGGACTTGAAGAGTAGAATGCCAGAAAGCCAGACTCTTCAAAAAATACAACAGGGCGGGGGAAAAATGCCAGGCTATAAAGGTGTTATAACAGAACGAGAAGAACGTGCACTTTTAGCTTTTTTATACGATTTACAAGATGCCAGCACCGAAGATCCCCAAATATCTTCTGATGCAGAAAAACCAATAAGGTATATGAACATTACTCCTTATCGAACATGGAGCGACCCGAGTGGCAGCCCGGCATTAAAAACACCTTGGAATACCTTGAATGCTTTAAACCTTACAACTGGGGAATATGAATGGCAAATTCCTTTAGGCAACGATGAAGAACTACAGGAAGAAGGTGGAATGTATACTGGACTTTTGGCACGATCAGGACCAATGGTAACGGCAGGGGGATTGGTATTTATATCTGGTGCAGAAGATAAAAAAATATGGGCTTTTAATAAGAAAACAGGTGAAATGGTCTGGGAGCAAGAATTGCCTGCAGCTAATAATGCTAATGTCTGTTCGTACTTCATTGATGGTAAACAATATATAGCCCTATCGGTTGGTGGTACTAAGGAAAACCCATCAGGTTCTATTATGGCCTTTGCCCTGCGGTGAAGTATTAAGTGGCAGACTGTCTTAATTGGTAAGCCTCAAATAGCACTAAATATAATTCACATAAACAATTAAAATAAAACAAATGAAAACACAGGTAACACTGTTAGTATTGTTTTTCCTAACGAATATAGGACTACAAAATATGTTTGCTCAGGGTGACATAAAAGAGGAGATCAAGGAACTCTCCAAAAGAAAATGGCAATTGATGTCCGAAAAAAACGTGGACGAACTAGCCAAGATTTTCCATAATCAATCTAAATTCGTTCACATGAGTGGTACATGGAAAAAAGAGCGGGAACTTGAAATTATCGAAACTGGGAGTATTTGGTACAAGGATGCAAAAATACATGATGTGGCTGTTGAAGTCGTGAATAATACCGCTGTTTTATGGAACCGTATCACCTTGAATTCCATAGTTCGCGGAAATGATGTGACCTTAGAATTTACTGTCACCGAAACCTATATCAATGACCAAGGTAGTTGGCAACTATTGGCTTTTACCTTTAGCAGCGTAAGAGATACACATGAACTGGAGCATTGAGCTTCATAAGAGATTTACAAAGTGATCAGAAATCTTCATAAAAAGAAAAGATTGAACTACAAATTTCGAATCATGAAGCCTAATAATTTAAAAATGCCCATGTTGTTGGTAGTACTTTGTTTTTTTTCTACGACATTGCTACCCAAAACAATTCTTGAAAAGAAACAAAATTAGAGAAGTATAAAAAAGTATTAGTATTATTCAGAACCCTGATTAAGGTAATGAAAGTGATAAGTTTAAAATCCATTTGGACTTGTATGACAAAATACGTGTATAATACTGAAAAGGTATTTCAGTGTTTAACAATGTTCAATAGAATTGTTTTCTACTGTTCAAACTTTTTAATTAAATAAAAATGAATCACAGAAAATTTAATATGTGGGTTCTACTATTATTATGCATAGTAGTATCCCATTTTGCCAATGCTCAACATCCAATAGAAACTCATCAAAACCTCGATGAGGGGCAAAAGAGTATAATAAAAATTGCCAGCTTCACAGCTAAAGGTGATTTAGAAGCATTAAAGATATCACTACACGAAGGTTTGGACAATGGTCTGACAGTAAATGAAGCTAAAGAGGTTTTAGTGCATCTGTATGCATATTGTGGTTTTCCAAGAAGTATACGAGGCTTACAAACGCTAATCAGTGTATTAGATGAAAGAAAAGAGGATGGAATTAAAGAAAATTGGGGAAATGAAGCATCAACAATTACTGATACAAGAGATAAATACACTAGAGGGAAAGAAATACTAGAAGCGTTGGTGAAAGCTAAATTAGATGGTCCTAAACCAGCCTACCAGCAGTTGTCTCCAGAAATTGATGTATTCTTGAAAGAACATCTTTTTGCCGATATTTTTGAAAGAGATGTGTTGACTTATGCTCAAAGGGAATTAGTGACTATTTCTGTAATTGCAACACTTGGCAATTTAGTCCCAATGCTACAAGGTCACTTAAATATCTCGCTGAATGTAGGTTTATCTGCTAATCAATTAGAAGAATTTATTTCAGTAATAACAACTACAGCTGGAAAGGAACATGGTTATGAAGCACAGAAAGTACTTGATGCTGTATTAGAGAACCGCAATTAATATTTTAAACAGAACGACACGATGAAACTAATAACTTTTAAAGTATTTACATTGGTATTATTAGCACAGGTAACACTGTCTAAAGTGAATGCTCAAATTAATAATCGATCAACTAAAAGTTCCAATATAATGAATCATGAAAATCCATATGGGTTGGTATACAAAGGGGCCATTACAAAAAATGAAAAAGGCAAAGTGAATATTTTCCCAGTAAATTATAAAATCAAAGATATTAGTATTGCTGCCAATGTATATACACCAGCTCATTATGATCCTACTAAACTATATCCAACAGTTGTAGTGGCTCACCCTAATGGTGGAGTAAAAGAGCAAGTTGCAGGCTTATATGCACAACGTTTGGCAGAAGAGGGATTTATTACAATTGCAGCTGATGCCGCTTATCAAGGAGCTAGTGGAGGAGAACCTCGATACGTAGATAAACCTGCAAATCGTATAGAAGACATACATGCAATGGCAGATTATATTTCTCAATATGCAGGGGCAGATACAGCACAGTTAGGTCTGTTAGGAATATGTGGAGGAGGAGGGTATGCACTAAAGGCAGCTCAATCAGATAAACGGTTTAAAGTAGTAGCAACTTTAAGTATGTTTAATTCGGGTCTTGTAAGAAGAAATGGATTTATGAACTCACAAATCTCTACCATTCAAGAAAGACTTTTACAAGCCTCGCATGCAAGAGCACAAGAAGAAGCTGGAGGAGAAATTCTATATGCTAATAACAGCAATATACCATTAACAGAGGATCAAATTGCCAATTTGCCCTTTGATCTATATAGAGAGGGTTATATTTATTACGCCCAAACTCACGCGCATCCTAATTCAAGTTCAAAATATACTTTGAGCAGTTTAATGGATTTAATGACTTTTGATGCTAGTACAAATATGGACTTAATCAATCAACCACTATTGATGATGGCAGGTAGTAAAGCAGATACCTATTATATGACAGATGAGGCATTTTCGAAAGCGACCCAATCAAAAAGGAAAGAATTGTTCCTTATTGAAGGAGCCACGCATATAGAAACTTATTGGAAACCTGAATATGTAAATAAAGCAATAACAAAATTGCTGGATTTTTATAAAACCAATCTTTAAAACTGGAAGGAGTGATGAATTTAAGGAATTTAATAGGCATAAGTTTAATGGGAATGCTACTAATCAATTGCCAAGAAGAAACAGTATCAGGTCAAAATACAGGCTCTAAAAACAACCAAGAAATTATTTTTCCAAAAGGAGATAAAATAGCAAACAACAATTTTGTAGGTAGTGCTTGGTTAACAATGCTAATAAACGCGGATAGTTTAAATCAAAACTCAGTAGGGAGTGTGACATTTGAGCCAGGGGCAAGAACTAATTGGCATTCTCATCCTATAGGGCAAATTATATTAGCATTAGATGGCGAAGGGTATTATCAAGAAAAAGGAAGTGCTAAGAGAATTATTAAAAAAGGAGATGCAATCAAGTGTCCTCCTAATACTCCTCACTGGCATGGAGCGAGCCCAAGTAGCCAATTCATTCAAATAGCTATCACTAGCAGACAAGGTGGTGCAACTCAATGGTTAAATGCTGTTACTGATGAAGAGTATAATTCTGTAGATTAAAAGCCATGATTAGGCTTTTGAAAACTTAAAATTTACGTGAGTTATACTTCATGTAATTCAATAGGTAAATTATCAGGGTCAGAAAAGAATGTGAATTTTTTAGTTGTTAATTCATCTATTCGTATTGGCTCTGTATTTATACCTTTTTTCTTTAAATAATCTACCATAAGTTAATGTTTTTAACTCCAAAGGCTATATGTCTTAGACCAGTAGCTTCAGGATATGACAACCTATCTGGAGAGTTGGGAAAAGAAAATAACTCAATTAAATAAACTCCATTTAAAGACAAGTCTAATTTATAAGATTTACGTTCTTCCCTGTAGATTTCTTGTTCTATTTTAAAGCCTAAAATATGTGTATAAAAGCTTTAGATTTTTGATAATCTGAACAAATAATTGCTATATGATGTAATTTTTCGATTTTCATAGATGTCTTTTAATTAAAAAGATTCATTATAAATTTCTAAAACTCCCAGCTCATTCCTATTATAGGAAGAAAACCAAGCCAACTTGGATGGTCATAGGTAATAATATATTCCCCATTATCATTAGTAACAGGGAATGAATCTTCTCCTTCAATTCCCAAATCATATTTTCTCATATTTTGGCGATTATAAACATTCACTAGATGTAGGAATGAAGATATTCTGCTTTGTTTTAATTGAAAGAATTTGTTGATTCTTATATCCATGCGATGGTATGCAGGAAATTGTTCGCCCCGAAACAACTGATGTTCTGGATAAAAATGTAATGGAAGTGTACTTCCATTTTCACCATTCATATTTTGCCACTTATACTCATAAATTGTCAGGGGAATCCCATTGTAGAATTGCCAAGATAGATTAAACTTCCACTTTTTATTAGGTCGGTAGTTCATATCTGCATAAATCGTATGATCTTGATTATTATATCGAGGGAGTGTCCCTGTTCTGCGAATTAATACTCCATCATACTGCAAATCAGTTATATTTTCCACTGCATGGGCTAGCGCATAACTAAACCACCATGAAATTTTACCTCCAACATCATATTTCAAGAAAAATTCCAAACCTTTAGCCGAAGCTCCATCCACTTCTAATCGATACTGATCATTCCTGACTTCAGGGTATACTTCCCAAGGATCACGTAAGTTTTGATAGTTTGGACTTACTCTTGAGATGTCTTTATAGTATCCTTCAATTCTTAGGGCTAAACCATTTGAGAAATCATGGCTAAATCCTAAAATATAATGTTTGGAAAGTTCGGCTGGATTGAATTCGATATTATTATGAGCAACATCTAAATCATAGATAAATTGGGTTTGATAATAGTTTCCCCAAGCTGCTCTTAATTGCGTGCGCTTTGACAAATAGTAAGAAATACTTGCTCGTGGACTTAGTAAGTTATCTCCCGTATAAGAAGCGTAATCATGCCTGATCCCACTTTCAAGAAAGAGTTTAGGAGCAATTTGAAATTTACCAGAAATGTAAATGCTGGACTGCCATCCATTTGCGTTTTTATTAACGCTAACTGTATCTGAATAGGGGACGACAAAACCAGAATTATTTGTACGAAAATCAAGGAGTTCTCTGGAATAGTCGTAAATGGACTTAAGTGTTTTAACATCAAAACCTGTCTTTAAAATTAACTTCTCAGTGATATCGAAGTTCCAATCCTGTTTTATTCCAGAATATGTAAAGGATCGTTTGTCTAGTAAGTTATAATTTAGCTTATCTGTAAACTCATCTTTACGAGTATTCCCAATCCTATTCTGGTCTATATTTCCTGCATAGATGAGAGTTCGGGCAAAAACTGAAGGGGCTAAAATTGCCTTCCATGAAGTCCACAAATAAGTATTATAATATTTTGTATTGTGTTTATCATATGCGGTCTCACTTATATCTCTTACCATTGTTTTATCACCAGCATGAAGGGCATAAATTGCAAACGTGTTCTTGTCATTTGCCTTGTATTCAAGCTTACCCATCATATCATAATATTGCGGTGTATTTTCATCCTGTCCAATCAGCTTTAATGCCTGATCGAGCATTCCTTTTCTGGCAGAAACCAAATAATTCCATTTATTATCAGCAAATGTTCCACTGGTATAAGCACGTGCATTCATTACACTCAAACCTATAGATGATTGCCTTTGATTATCTTTTATTTGCTTTGTTGTGAGATTGAACACACCGCTTTCACGATTTCCATATTCAGCAGAAAATCCACCAGTAATAAGTTCTACTCCCTGAATAGTTTCAATATCTATAATACTCAATAACCCACCAGCAAAGTCTCTTTGATGAAAAGGTTCATAAAACTCCATCCCATCAAGTGTAATGAGTACTTCGTCATCTTCACCACCGCGTATAGTAAATTTTGATGAATAATCATTTGAGGCAACACCTGGTAGTCGGGCTACAACTCGGGTTATATCTTCAGCAAATGACATGTTGTGAATATCCTCGCTCGATAAGGTTTGTTTGGAAAGAGAGCCATTCTCCATTATGGAAAATTGACCTGGAGAAACCACGATTTCATTTAAACTTAAAGGTTTTTCTTTTAGCAAAATCTCACCAATATTAGTAGTTTGATTGGCCTCTACCTTAATCCCTATTAGTTTTTCTTGTTCATAACCAATAAAAGAGACGGAAAGATTATATTCTCCAGGAGGTATTAGATTTAAAATAAATTTCCCATTAATATCCACAACAGCTCCTTTTGATGTAGGACTAAGTAAAATACTTGCACCTATTGCTGGATCTTTTTTATTTTCAATTAATATTGACCCCACAATTGCACCTGTTGATTGTCCAAAAGCAGGAAGTAAATTTGCAACCAAATAAATAACTATATAGAATTCTTTCATAAGTAAAAAATCATATTGTAATTTTCTACCATAAAAGAATGATTGAATTTGGAAGAAATTTGGAACTTTAAGTCATTTTGTACATATATTGGTGTATAAGTACAAGGTGTAAGCACGAAATTATTATAAGAGAAAAAAAGATATAGGAAATACTTGCTAGCTGTTGTTATTTTGTATTTATGAGAATTCAATTGATTGCATTGTTTTTATTTTTGCCATACTTTGTACAAGGTAGTGCTAACTGGATGGAAGTAAAAGGATCTGGAAAAATAGGTGAACGAATTACTATTCAGCTGATGTATGGGCATATAGATGAATATAGTACTCGCCATCGGGATACAGGTTTAGAGTTAAAACTGGTTGGAGATTTTAGATTAACTGTTTATGATGGGGAAGGGGTAGGAACTCCAATTAGAATTTACCCCAAAATGGATTGTTGGGAGGGTACTTATATTCCTAAAAAGAAGGGAGTTTATCATATTGTTGGCTTAAATGATAGCCATCCTGTAATAGATCGATCAAATCGCAATGGTAAGAATATTAGAACAATAGACTATTTATGTTCTGATTACTATGTAGGTGAAGATTATTCTCTTGCTCAGCATCAGCAGTTTATTGATATTATACAATTGAAAAGCGATAGCGATTTATTAGAGTTTAAAATATTAAAAGCAGGTGAGCTAGTTCCAGAAAACTCAAAGCTTAGGGTATTTAATCCTGAGAATTGGGAAAAAATTCTTGTTGTAAATAGTAGAGGTATAGCGAGTTTTAAGCCTACCATACCTGGGTTATACATTATAAGATATGATTGGTATGATAATGTACCTGATACTTTTAAAGGAGAGGCTTATAATAGTATCAGGCATCGATGTGATTATTGTTTTATTTATAAAGAATAATTTAGAGCAAATTATTCTATTACCAAATTCATATACTTGAAACTGATAAGCTGTTTTTAAATAAACAAAATCTAAAACCTAGAGTGAATAGATACTCTACTTATTTAAAGTTTGAACTTCGACTGTGATATTTCTACTCCATCCACAATAGCAAATATAACATCCATTAAAAATGGAGTAATTTTATGATGACTTTCTTATCGGAAAGCCATCATAAAATATACTACTTACTCGCTACTAAAATTCAAACAAGACCACAAAAAATACTAAATCGGTAATTTGCAAAATATGATCGATGATTAAGTATCATGTAAAAGAATAGCAATAGTACTCTTTTGAGTGTTCTTTTAGAGCGATAATAAATCTTTAGAATTTAAGACTCATACTACCAATGAACCTTGCTGGTGCTTGAGGAGTCAATCTTACTGACCAAGCTTTCTCACTAGTTAGGTTATCAACTTTGAAACCAATACGGTATTTAGTGCGATCGTAAAAGATACTTGCATCTAACATAGTATAAGAAGGAATAATGACTTTAGCCGTTTGTGTATTTGTTTGATATGATTCATCTCCTGCATTTCCGCCAAAACCAACTCCTAACCCTTCTAAATTGCCGTTTGTTATTTTATAACTCATCCAAAAGTTAAACATATTCTCAGGACCCGATTGAGCTGGTCGAAGACCTTCAACAGATTCATCTGATTTAGTATATTCGCTATCATTATAAGCATAACCAGCTACAATGGAAAATCCAGGAAAAGGATTTGCTGTAATATCTATCTCAATGCCTTTGCTCAATTGTGTTCCATCTTGTAAAGAAAAGTTTATATCATCAGGATCTGTTCGTAAAATATTTTCTACTCTTATATCATAATAACTGATTGTTCCTACTAGGCGATGATCGAATAAATTACCTTTTAGTCCAAACTCTAATTGGTTGGCATGTTCTGGTTTAAATTGAGTGCCATCTGCTGAAACCCCACTTTTATTAAAAAAAGCATTCATATAATTGATAAATATGGAAGCCCTGTCTTCGGCTAACTGATACACTAATCCAGATTTATGGGATAAGGCGGTTTGTCCGTAAGGGCCGGCTTGTATTCCACTTGTGCCCAGCCCTCCTGAAGTTGTACCCGACGTTATATCATAAACTCCATTATATTCATATCGATCGAGTCTGAGGCTTCCCATAAGCAATAACCTATCTGTCACATTAAAAACATCCGATATATAAACAGCATAGGTATCATCTCCACTATTCTCTTTTCGTAATGAACCAGTTGCTGTGAGGGTATCCACTTCTAATCGACTAATGCTATAATCTGGAGAAGGATTGATAAAGTTCATAGTAGTTGTATTTACAGTAACCCTATCAAAACTATTAGAGTTGTTGTAATAATCTAGCCCAATTACTACCCTATTACGATGATTACCTATGTTAAAATCACCAATAAAATTTTGTTGTAAGTCAGTGGCAATAAAAGAAGTATTACCTACAATAATTCTAGGTCGAATGGTGGAATCACTTCTACCGATTAAAGCAGTAATGTATCCATCAATAGTGGATCGTGCACGAGAAATAATGG
Organism: Chondrinema litorale; assembly: GCF_026250525.1. Classification (GTDB taxonomy): domain Bacteria; phylum Bacteroidota; class Bacteroidia; order Cytophagales; family Flammeovirgaceae; genus Chondrinema; species Chondrinema litorale. Next base: position 7,157 of record NZ_CP111055.1, on the reverse strand, counting down.
TTTGAGAAGTCCAGTTTTCAGAAATTTTGTAGTTTAGTTGTGCAAATATGTTCATCATTTGGGTAGAATAAGTAAGATCATTGCTTAAAAAGTTTCGATTGTATGGAAACTGCATATCAGCAATAGATTGTGTTTTATTACTACCTATATAAGGATTAAATCTTACCACAGAAGTCCCCTTTGCCTGTCCGAATTCCACATCTAATAATAATGATAATTTATCGGTTATTTGATATGAAAAACTAGGAGCAATACTCAAGCTCTTTGTAAAACCAAGATCCTGAAAACTTCTTTCAAAAGATGTAGCTCCATTTAGACGAAACAAAGCTGTTTTTTCAGCATTAAGAGGTGTGTTGGCATCCCAAGAGATTCTATTAAAATTCCAACTACCTCCATAATAAGCTACTTCTCCACCAACACCATTGAAAGGTTTTTTAGTAACGCGATTATATAATCCACCATAACTGCTGGCGATATTGGTTCCGAACAATGTAGTAGAAGGACCCTTAATTACTTCTACACGCTCAAGGTTGGCAGGATCAATTGCCGCAAATGCAGCACCAGCAACACCATTTCTGGCATTAGGTTCTGTATCAAACCCTCTAGATCGAAAAGTAACTCTTCCCTGATTGGCTATTGTTGGCACTCCAGCACCTGGAACATTTTTAGAAATGCTACCTAAATCCACCGCCATTTGTTCCTGTATCAATTCTTTGGAGACAGAATTATAGACCTGCGGATTTTCCAGATTTTTTACGGGAAGTCTGGCAATATAAATACTCTCTTTGTTGGTAAATTTCTTTTGATCAGAATTTATCCTGATTTCCTGTAAGACTAAAATGTTTTCTTCGGGAAATTCATAATCAATCGTTACTGATTTGCCTGCAGAAACAACAACAGGTATGTTTTGCACAGGAGCTCCTAATACTTGAATATGTATAGTGTATTTACCATCAACAATATTATCAAAAGTATAATAACCTTGCTCATCGGTAAGGGTTCTTTTCCCCAATTCAATAATAGCCACTGAAGCAGAAGCCACAGGTTGATTACCCAGCATGGTAATTTTTCCAGTAATTATCCCTGTATTTTGTGCTTGAAGTGTAATAGTAACTAGTAAAAAAATAGTAATTAAATATAGCGTCTTCATTATAAACTGGTTTGTTTGCGATAAATAGTTCGCGAACATAGATATTATATTAATTTAGACTAATTAAAAATAACATTTTTTTTTTAATTTTTTATTTTCTTAGAGAAGCTGGCAACACATTCTAAATTTCTTCTAATTCCAACTTCATTATTGTAAGAAAAAAGTACAATAATGATTATTATTCTCATTCTTATAGGAACCATATTATCTTTTTGGATAAGTGCATTATGTGGTGGTGGCGCAAGTTTAATATTAATACCAATTTTATCATTAAGTCTTTCAAGTGCACAAGTACCTGCAGCTCTTACTATAGGTACTTTTACAAGTTCGATTTCAAGATTGATGGTTTTTAGAAAAAATATCCATTGGCAAATAGTTGGATATTTTGTGCCTGCAGCTATCCCAACAGTTTGGTTAGGCGTATGGGCGCTCAAATATGTCAATCCGATTTATTTACAATTCTTTATTGCTATTTTTTTATTAATTAATATCAGACAGCTCTTTCTTCCTAAACAGGAAATTAATAAAAATGAAAAAAGGCATCCCAAATATATTTTGATATTAATTGGTGGTTTAGCTGGTTTTATTTCTGGTGTAACAGGGGCAGTAGGATTATTATTCAATAAGTTTTATCTAAAATATGGTCTATCAAAAGAGGGTATTGTTGCTACAAGAGCTGCAAATGAAATTATACTCCACTTAATAAAAATAATACTTTATTTTTCAATGGGCTTATTTACTTTTCAAGCTTTTCAAATTGGATCAATTGTAGCCGCTGGAGCGATTATATCATCCATATCTGTGAAATACATATTGCCCTTTTTAAGTGAAAATGTTTTTAAAAAGGTAGGATATTTAGCAATGGTTTTGTCTGGAGTTATATTGTTATCTACTACCTCCAATAAAATTATTGCTAAAGATCATCCCCAAATTCATTTTAAACCATTTTCAAATAGTGTTGAAACGCAACTAGTCTGGAATTCTTCAGAAGTGTCTTTTGAATTTGAATACAACAAAGGTTTGCAAATGGAGCAAGTAATTAAATATGAAGAGATACCTAAAAGGTTACAGGCTGATATAAACCCTTTAATAAACCAATCTGATAAAGTTTATTATGAAAGAGTTACTAGCATAGGAGAAACATTCTATGAAGTACATGTCATGAAAGATAACAAGCAACAGAAATATAACTTTTATTAATATTCACCTATAATTAGATCATTCATAATGAAAAATTTAATGTTTATTTCCGTGTTTTCAATTATGTTTTCCTTTCTATCTTATGCCCAAAAGGAGCAGGAAGAAAAAGTACCAGACAAAGTCTTATCAGCATTTAAATCTAAATTTCCTGATGCTAAAAAAGTTGAGTGGGAGATGGAAGGTGAAAATGAATGGGAAGCAGAGTTTAAGTTAAATGGTAAAAAATACTCGTCCAATTTCAGTACGAATGGTAAATGGATGGAGACGGAATATGCCATTAAAACATCTGAGATACCTGAAAATATTAATGAAATTCTCAATCAGAATTTCAAAGATTTTAAAATAGAAGAAGCTGAAATTTCCGAAACTGCCTCAGAAAAAGTATATGAATTCGAAATTGAAGTAGATGATGAAGAATATGATGTTATTATCAATTCGCAAGGTAAATTGACGAAGCAAAAAGAAAGTGAAAATGATGATCATGAAGATTAAATTACCTTTTTAATTCTGAACTAAAACTAATCATATTCAGAAAGCAAAGGAATAAAAGAAGGCTTCATTCATAAAATAATTGTATCTATCCTATAATCTAAAAAATTAGAATGTAAAAAGTCTGAAACTAATCTCAAATAGTTTCAGACTTCATATAAAACCTTTCCATATTTCAATAAAAAGTAGTCAAGATTTTATTGAAATTTTTTAAAAATGGCAACACATTAGGAAATTCTAAATTTCTTCTAAATCTGATTTTATTCTTGCATTAAATATTCGCATGTATAAAAACTCTGCGAATATGGATGAACATGATAATATTTTAACTCAATTAACAACATTGAAATAGGCTCTACAAAGTCAACTATCTGATCTTAATAACAACAAAATGCATTTAGATAAAAACTATTTCAATCATCTACTGAAGTTATATACTGCTTTATTTGCTTTCGGTTTACTCAGCTTATTTTTTATTGATAAAGGTGATATTGTACTTTTTATCAATCAATATCACAGTAATTTCTCGGATGTTTTTTTTAAGCAAATTACCAATTTAGGAAATGGTATTTTTTTGTTACTGCTGTTGCTTCTTGCTCTACTTTTAAAAGATCGGTTTAGTGCTTTAGTAGTTGTTCTGGCCTCAGTAATACATGGTCTTGCCGTATTAGTTTTAAAAAGAGTTTTATTTGAAAGTGCACCCAGACCAACAGCTTTTTTTAGCAACACATCCTTATTACATTTTGTCGATGGCGTGCAGGTACATGCTTCGAGAAGTTTTCCCTCTGGCCACACGACTACAGCTTTCGTAATTGCATTTTGTTTGTCTTTATTATTTCAAAAACGTTTGTTGACTTACGCATTCTTGTTTGTCGCCTTATTGGTAGCTTATTCCAGAATGTATTTACTTCAACATTTCTATATCGATATACTATTTGGGGCCTTAGTCGGCAGTGCTTCTGTCATTATTTCAAGACTAATTGCCATTCAGATTTTCCAAAAGAGATACTCAAAAGAACATTTTTCTTCATCTTAACTGTATGTATCGGCGAATAACCTTGCTGATAATAGAAATACAATTCAACAAATTCAATACTCTGATAATATCATGAAAATATCTATTGTAGTCACTCTTTTAAACGAAGAGGACAATATCTTTCCCTTAGTTAACAATGTACAAAAAGCCATGAACGGTATCGATTATGAATTGATATTGGTGGATGATGGCTCAACAGATAGCACGGTTTCCAGAATTAAATCTTTGGAAAATAGCAGAATAAAACTCTTAATCTTTTATAAAAACTACGGTCAAACTTCAGCGATGTCTGCCGGAATTGAAGCCGCCAGCGGAGACTATATAGTGACCATGGATGGCGATTTGCAAAACGACCCAAGCGATATTCCTTTGATGCTCGAAAAGCTTTTAAGAGAAGAATGGGATGTGGTTGCAGGAAGAAGATTAAACAGAAAAGATGGCATGTTTCTTAGAAAAATTCCAAGTAAAATTGCCAACAGCCTCATTAGAAAACTCACCGACATTAGGATAAACGATTATGGTTGTACGCTAAAGATTTTTAAGAAAGAGATTGCCAAAGATCTTGGTTTGTATGGAGAGTTACACCGATTTATTCCAGTATTAGCACACTTACAAGGGGCAAGAATTGCAGAAATGAATGTAAAGCATCACCCAAGAGTACATGGTAGCTCAAAATATGGATTGGGCAGAACGTTTAAAGTGATGAGTGATTTGATGCTGATGGTGTTTATGAAAAAGTATCTGCAAAAGCCCATTCACCTTTTTGGGCCAATTGGATTTCTAAGTTTTGCTGTAGGTAGCATTATCAATTTATACTTGCTAATAGCCAAGATGGCTGGCCAAGATATTTGGGGAAGGCCATTACTAATTCTTGGGATTACCTTGTTATTAGCTGGTATTCAGTTCATTACCTTCGGTTTTATTATGGAGATGAACATGAGAACCTATTACGAGTCTTCAGACAAAAAGACCTATAGAATTAGAGAAGTGTTTATTGGGAAAGAGAATAACCTAAGTAGAAGTACTTCCAAAGTGTTATAGTATTTAAAATCTAATTTTTGAGCATGCAAAAGAACCTAATTAATCGCATAGCTATCTTACTACCCAATAAACCATTTTTTGGTGTAATGCTTGTGCAAATTCCATTGTATCAACATTTAAGAGTGAATTATCCTAATGCTGAAATTTTTGCATGGTCACCAGTAGAAGAAGCATTGTTTTTTGAAGACATTCAGGTTCTAGATAAGGTTAATTTAGTAAAAAATAAAAAAATTCAAGGATTAATCGAGATTAGGAAATGGAAACCAGATATATTAATAAATATGCGTCCTGCATCAGAATTTGCTCATCTTATTACATTATGTAGTAATAGTTCGGTAAAGATAGGTTATGAGACTAAATCTTTATTTAAGTACTTTTATACTTTTTTAGTAACTAAATCACATGGTTATATTGCGTTTAGATATCTCAATCTACTACGACCATTAAAAATTCCGATAAAATTTAATTTTGATGCAATTAGAAAGTTTGAAGGAAACACTTCTTTACCACATAAAAAATCATTCATATGTTTGATACCAGTTGGAGGAGAAGGAGAACACAAGAGATGGGGGATTGAAAATTTTTGTAGAATGTGTCAATTAATATCACAATATTCTCCATCATTACATTATGTATTTCTTTTAGGTAGAAAAGAGAGTGGTTATGTTAGAATCATTGATAAAATGTTAGGGAAAAATGCAAGTACTTATATAAATGCAAATATTTATGAAATTGTAAAAATTGTTTCAAATGCAAGAGTAACTATAAGTAATGATTGTGGTCCTGGTCACTTAGCACAAATGTGTGAGGTAAACTATATTGGATTATGGGGTTGGAAAGAGGATGAGTCCCCATTTGTAAGAATGAAAGAATGGTTTTTTTCTAGACCAAATGCAATCAGTATTTTACCTCATGAAGAACAAAAAGACATAAAAACAATTTCTCCAAACGATGTAGCAAACATAGCTATTCAATTTTGTAGATAAAATGTAAGTATCAATAAATACAATTCACATTTAAAGCTTTCAATTTTTTTGAGCAGTTTTAAGTCTGACATCAATTTTCCATTGTCGAATATTGCATAGTTTTATTTGAGACTCTCCTAAAGTACTTTTAAAAGATACTTGTTATTTATATTTTCATTTGAATTAGATGATTGTGACACATATATTAAATTCTTTTGTGCAGAATTATCTAAAAGGAGGTCAAGCCTTATACTAAAACTAAATAAATAGTTTTTAAACTAATAAATTAGTTGTAACTTACTTTTAATATTTCATTTTTTATTTAGAGAATATGAGGTTATTAAAATCTAAGCTCAGTCTATTATTATTCAGTGTATTACACTTGTATATCTGTACACATTCTTTTGCTCAACAGACACCTGAAGCTATCTTAAAAAAGACTGACTCATTACTTAATAATTTTAACTATGATGCACCAGGTACAGCTGTTTTTGCTGTAAAAGATGGAGAAGTAATTATCAATAAAGCATATGGTTTAGCTAATCTAGAACACAAAGTTCCAATTACTCCAATTACTGCTTTCGATTTAGCTTCTGTTTCGAAGTGGTTTACAGCTTTTGCTGTTTCCCTACTCATAGAAAAGGGAGACATTAAACCAGAAGATGATATTAGAAAATATATACCTGAACTTCCAGATTATAGCGATACAATTACCATAAATCATTTACTCCATCATACCAGTGGGTTAAAAAACTTTATAACATTGTTGCCCATTGCTGGTTGGTCATTTGATGATAGAATTACATTTAATCAGGTTTTAAACCTAGTTTATACACAGAAAGAACTTGACTTTAGACCTGGTTCTCAATATAAATATTCGAATACTGGTTACCTTATTTTGGCAGAATTGGTTCAGAAGGTAACTGGTGTATCTTTTCGAGAGTGGACGACTAAAAATATTTTTGAGCCACTAGAAATGGAAAATACACAGTTCGTTGATAACTATTCGGTAATTATTCCCAACCGAGCAAATAGCTATTATGACAATTCTTCTGGCATGGAATTTCAGGTTTCTCCCAACAATTATGCAGTTCCAGGACCAAGCTCGCTATATTCCACCGCTAATGATCTGATCAAATGGATGAAGTTTATAGATCATCATCCTGATACTTTAAATACTGTGTTCGACAGAATTTTTACACCTGGAAAATTGAATGACGGAACTGAAATTTCACATGGTTATAGTGTGTTGATCAGAAATTTTCGCAATACTAAA